>JAYWAQ010000281.1:0-5511 GCA_043782305.1 Burkholderiales bacterium | reverse complement strand
CCTGAAAATGGCGCTCGACCAGAATGTGCTGACGCCGGAGGTGCTCGCGAATGGCTTCGGTGGCGTCGACGCAAAACGCCTGTCGCGTTCCATCGATCAAATCGGCGAAGGCTTCAAATTCACCAACAAGCCGAAGGCGGACGACATCTTCGATGCGGCATATTTGCCACCGAAATCGGAGCGTATTGTCAAACAGTAGCTTTGTGCTGAAAGTGCCTTTTCGTTGAGGCTAGCGTCCGATTTATGCACAAATTGACTTTCTGTATTTTGCGCCTTTAGCCCCTTATCAATGGGCGTTTTACGCGAAAGCTATTGCCGTTGGATGCCAGCGTCATGCCCCGGTAAAATGGCGTGATGAACAAGCTTTTAGACGTTACTGAATACATGCATCTGGTGGGGCGCTCGGCGCGCTCCGCCTCCCGCGTCATTGCACGCGCCTCCACCGCCAGCAAAAACGAAGCGCTTCTGGCCATCGCCGACACCATTCTCAAGCGCGAAGCCCACATCCTCGACGAAAATGCCGAAGACGTGCGCGACGCCAAGAAAGCCGATCTCGCGGCACCGCTGATTGATCGGCTCACTCTGACCTCGAAATCTGTCGCCGCGATGGCTGAAGGCCTGCGCCAGGTCGCGCAGCTGCCCGATCCGGTCGGTGAAGTCACCAATATGCGAGCACGTCCGTCCGGCATTCAGGTCGGCAAGATGCGCGTGCCGCTCGGTGTCATCGGCATCATCTACGAATCACGCCCGAACGTGACGGCGGACGCGGCTGGGTTATGCCTTAAAAGCGGCAATGCGGTCATTTTGCGCGGCGGCTCGGAAGCGGCACGCTCGAATCAGGCGATTGCCGGTTGCATCGCGGCAGGCCTCAAAGCCGCGAAATTGCCGGAACACGTCGTGCAGGTCGTGGAGACGACGGATCGCGCTGCCGTCGGTCAGATGATCACGCTGCCCGAATACATCGACGTCATCATTCCGCGCGGCGGCAAGAGCCTGATCGCGCGCATCGCTGCTGAATCAAAAGTACCGGTAATCAAACATCTCGACGGCAACTGCCACGTCTACGTCGACGAATTTGCGGACATGGACAAAGCCGTGCGCATTTGCGATAACGCGAAGACCCGGCGCTACGGTGTCTGCGGCGCAATGGAATCCTTGCTGGTGCACGAAGCGCGCATGCACGACGTGCTGCCACGCATCGCAAAAATCTTCGCTGACAAGGGGGTTGAGATGCGCGGCTGCGAGCGCACGCGCGCCGTGCTCGCGGCGTTTGAGGTGTTGCCCGCGACCGAGGAAGACTGGTCCACCGAATATCTCGCCGCCATCGTCTCGATCAAAATCGTTGCCAATCTGGATGAGGCAATTGAGCACATCGAACAGCACGGCTCGCATCACACCGACAGCATCGTGAGCGAACACTGGAGCCACGTACAGCGCTTTCTGCGCGAAGTGGATTCGGCGAGCGTGATGGTCAACGCGAGCACCCAGTTTGCTGACGGTTTCGAGTATGGCCTTGGCGCGGAAATCGGGATTTCCACCGATAAACTACATGCCCGCGGCCCGGTCGGACTCGAGGGGCTGACTTCGCAGAAGTACGTCGTTCTTGGGGACGGGAGTGTTCGCGCTTGAACCGCGTGAATGCCGCGGCGCCGCCACTTTCATTGACGGACTATGACACCACCGAAGTCTCGCAACGATCCGTGCCCATGCGGCAGCGGTGATCGTTACAAGCATTGTCATGGGCTGATTACCCCAGAGTTGGCTCCAGCTGTCGCAAACGACCCGTTTCCGGATTTGATGGCGCGCGCGCTTGAATGCCAGCAACGCGGCCAGCTAGATATCGCCGCCGATCTGTACGATCAGGCGATCACTCTCGACCCACAGCAGTCTGACGCGCTGCATATGCGCGGCGTTGTGGCATTGGGCTTGGGCCGCCCCGCCCAGGCGCGTGCATTTATGCTGCTTGCGCGATCAAGCGGGTTGGACAACGACGCGCTTAAACACAACTTGACCCTCGTTGAAGCGTATGAAAAAACTACGTACGCCGCATTGGCGATTGTCGAGGCGAGCCAACAATTACCTGCTGCCCCTGCTTTTGCCATCGATCCCGCTGACGTTAGATTGCTTGCCTTCTATCTGCCGCAGTTTCACGCGATTCCAGAAAACGACATGTGGTGGGGCAAAGGGTTTACGGAGTGGACGAATGTTCGGAAAGCGCAGCCCAATTTTCCGGGTCATGACCAACCCCGCATTCCCGGTGAACTGGGCTATTACTCGTTGCTCGATCCCGTCGTGCGCGAACGGCAGGCGCAGCTCGCAAGAGCGCATGGTGTCGGAGGATTTTGTTATTACCACTATTGGTTCAAGGGGCGGCGACTGCTGGAGCAGCCACTCAACGCAGTGCTTGCCAGCGGCAAGCCAGACTTTCCATTTTGCGTGTTTTGGGCAAACGAAAATTGGTCGCGTCGTTGGGACGGTGGAAACAATGAATTGCTGATTTCGCAGCTCCATGATGCAGAGGACGATGTCGCGTTTATCGAGCACTTGCTGCCAGCATTTGCCGACCCTCGCTACATTCGCGTGCATGGCCGACCGTTGCTCATGCTGTACCGCATGGATCTATTTCCTGATCCTGCGGCCACATTGAAGCGATTTGGCGATGTCTGTCGTGCGCACGGTGAGGCCACGCCTTATGTACTGCGCGCCAACACATCTCTGGGAGCATCAGACGCGAGCTTTGGCGAGGATGGCTCGTTTGGCTTTCCACCGCACCGGTTGAGTTCGCTCGCTATGCAGCACGCGCGCTTGCAAGGCTTGCGGGCAGATCACCGTGGCGTAGTGCTCGACTATGCGCGTGTTGCCGGCTCGTTGGCGGCTACTGGCTCTACACGGCATTGCACTTTTTCAACAGTGATACCTGGCTGGGATAACACCGCCCGGAAGCAGTTTGACGGTACAGCGATCATCGGGTCAACGCCCCGCCTTTATGAGTCGTGGCTGCGTGACAGGCTTTATGCTGCGCAACGAGACGATCCCTCCGGCGAACGACTGGTGTTCATTAACGCCTGGAACGAGTGGGCCGAGGGCGCGTATCTGGAGCCAGACGCCACGCACGGCGATGCGTACTTAAAGGCCACTCTTGGGGCCAGACGCATACCTGAAAAATACATACCGATTGCGGACATTGCCACTCGCCTGATGCGAAACGGCAGCATTTAAGCCGCGCGCTACACGTACTCCGGGCGTTTCGTTTCGCCGAGAAACTTGGGTTTCAAAGAACGTTTCATTGCCCAGACAATGAACAAGCGCTCTACGACATAGCCGATGGATTTTCGAACATCTCCCTTGTGATCCCAGGGCGGGATGTAGTTGACGTAAATGTGCTGTTTCGTAAGCGCGCGCTGGACGATCGGCCAGGACCAGCGCATGTAATCATCAAACAGTGTGTTCGACATCGCCCAGTAATTGGCATATGGAACGATGCGGTCATGCGAGTAGGCGCGAGGCAACACTTCGCCCGCCTCTCGAAGTAGCTCTACGATAAAGCTATGCATGTGCGGATGCGAAATCTCGGAGTGCGCCGCGAGGCCCCGCAGCCAACCGTGTTGCAGCTGACCCACGTCCCATGGTGCCCATGCGATGTAATCGACACCTTCAAGCGCCGCTTCTACCTCGGCAATAGTTTGAAACACAACAGGGCTTTTATCCAGTTGTCGCCATGACGTGAATCCAATCCAGTCGTGTGGGTTGTCCTGAATGCGTCGCCAGAGATGCAAGAATCCACCGTATTCGACCAATTGCAAACGCGTTGCCGCATCAGAAAGTTCAGGGCTGACCTCGCACAACCGCTCATTTACATCAGGCTCAAGGCCAAGCGATGCGTACGGCTCTGCATCAAAGAGCCGCGCACGATGTTCGTTGCGAAAAAAACACTGATAAATCATGATGTATTACTAGAGTGATCGGCCGTTTTACCAAGGTAGCGATGGTACCTTTCGAGGCGCGCCGAAGTCGCTTTGCTGAATTCAACTGAGACCTGATCGCAGCGTCAACTCAAATTAGCGACAATTAGGACATGCAATTTTCAAAGTACCATGCCCTTGGCAACGACTATCTGGTGATTGACCCCACGCACTGGCCGGACGAGTTCACGAAATACGAAATCATTCGTATTTGTCATCGCAATTTTGGCATCGGCTCTGATGGAATTTTGTGGGGGCCGTTGTCGGCTCGCGATGGAGCGCCTTTTTCATTACGCATTTTCAATCCAGACGGTAGTGAGGCGCAGAAAAGTGGCAACGGTTTGCGAATCTTTTGTCGCTACTTGTTTGATCAGGGTTTGGTAAAGAATTTGCCATTCAGGGTTCACACGCGCGGGGGTGTGGTGCAGGCGACCGTGCACGGAAAAGGTCAGAGCGTGACCGTTGAAATGGGCTCGGTGAGTTTTGATTCCACCCGGATTCCGGTTACAGGTGCGCCGCGCAACGTGGTGCGCGAAAACCTCTCGGCGGCTGGCGAAACACTAACGTTCACCAGCGCAACCATTGGAAATCCGCATTGCGTGATCGAACGACCGAACACGACCACGGCGGACGTGCATCGGCTGGGTCCCCTCATCGAGACACACGCCCTCTTCCCTGAGCGCACCAACGTGCAGTTTTTGACCGTGCGGGACCGCAGCAATATCGCCATCGAAATCTGGGAGCGTGGCGCGGGGTATACGCTGGCTTCAGGCTCCAGCTCAAGCGCGGCGGCTGCGGTGGCGCATCGGTTGGGACTAGTTGATCGCAGCGTCGCGGTGCACATGCCGGGCGGTACGATTGCCATTGAAATTGGCGACAATTACGCGATTACGATGACCGGGCCGGTGACCCATGTGGCCGACGGCTCGCTCGATGAAGATTTGCTGGAGAACTTGTGATGACTGATGCAATCGATACCAACAGCGGCAATGAGGTGAAGGCCGACGACGTGGCCGCTTGGCTTAAGGCCAACCCGGATTTTTTTATGGCGCACTCGGACGTGTTCTCTGCAATGCAGATTCCTCATCCGCAAGGTGGGCACGCGATTTCGATGGTTGAGCGGCAGTTGATTTCGCTGCGCGAACGCAATTCGAAGCTGGAGAAGCAACTCTCGGAGTTGATCGGCTACGGTCAGCACAACGATAGTCTGATCGAAAAGCTGCATCGATTGACGCTTGCTTTGCTGCGCGCTGGCGATGCGGAGATGACGCTGGCGGTGGTGCACGAGAGCCTGCGCGCTGACTTCGCGATTCCGTTGTCAGCGACGCGCTGGTGGGGCGAGCCAATCAGCACGCATCCGCTCGCTGAAGCCAGTCTCTGCTCCTCCGAACTCAAGAGCTATGTCGCCGGGCTTGACCGCCCCTATGTCGGCCCCAATGCAGCCCACGAGTCGCGTGACTGGCTCGGCGCGGGCGGCGGCGATGCGCAGTCGTTTGCTTATGTGCCGCTTCAGGACGGGGGCGTGTGCGGCGTGTTGATGCTGGCGAGC
>JAYWAQ010000280.1:0-1970 GCA_043782305.1 Burkholderiales bacterium | reverse complement strand
ACAGGTCTGGCGCAGCCGCTGCATCCACCCCGGCTAAATCGATCCCCGCACGAACCGAAAGCGTCGAAAAAAAATCAGACAAAAACAGCAAATGGTCTGACTACATCTCCACCCATCCGAACACGGCCCAGCGTGTAGAGCGGCTGCGCACGATGTAGCGGCGGCGTACAAAGACGCAGCCGCCGCTATTGCAAATGCGAGCGCAACATCCACGCCATTTTTTCGTGGTTTTCCATCAGGCCCACTAAAAAGTCTGCCGTGCCTTCGTCGCCATACTGGCTGGCCTTATCCGCATCGGTGCGCAGTTCGCGAACGATCAACTCATGCCCGCCCAGCAATTTCTCAATCATCGCGGTGGCCGAATGCGCGTAGCCCGCGCTGTCGTCGATTGATTTAGCGCTCGCGTACGCGCCCACACTCGCTGGTGCGGTGAAACCTAGCGCACGAATGCGCTCGGCCACGTCGTCGAGAATGTCGTCCAGCGCTTCGTATTGGCTCTCAAAGAAACCATGCAGCGCACCGAAATTTGGGCCCACCACGTTCCAGTGGGCACCACGGGTTGCCACGTATAGCGCCACTTCATCAGCCAACAAAGCTGCCAGCATGGCGCTGACGGCTTTGCGGTTTTCATCCGAAATTCCAATATCTGGTTTCATAAAACTTCCCTTGTTGTGCAACGCTGAGCGCCGTAATGGCGCGCCACAAAGGTGGTTAAAACGCTGCTGCTGCAATTATCGGGTGCTTGAATCGAATCACAAAACAACTTAAACTCCTCTTTGTTATTGAAATAAGCGAACACTATGGCGGCCCTTCCCTCGCTGCAACAGCTGCGCTACCTGATCGCCCTTCAAGAGGAGGGTCACTTTGGGCGTGCGGCGGAGAAGAGTTTCATTACGCAGAGCACGCTATCGGCCAGCCTGCGCGATCTTGAAAGCACGCTCGACGTGACGCTTGTTGAGCGTGATCGTCGCCACGTCTCGTTCACGCCAATTGGTGAGGCTGCTGTCTCGCGCGCGCGCGAGCTGGTAGCGCAGGCGATTGATTTGGTCGAGCTCTGCGCATCGTCGCGCCACCCGCTCACCGGTGCTTTTCGCCTCGGCGTGATCCCGACCGTTGCGCCCTTCGCGTTGCCGTCAACGCTCGCGAAGCTGCGCACGCAGTACCCGAAGTTAAAGCTCATGCTGCGTGAAGAATTGACCGGTGTTTGCCTGGATCGGCTGCTCGCCAGCTCGCTTGATGCAGCGCTGATTGCGCTTCCGTACGATTTGCCTGCGGGCATCGACACGTTGCCGCTGTTCGACGACGAATTTTTATTCGTCACGGCAGACCCCAAACTGGGTGCTGCCCATTCACCCCTGCCTATTGAAAAAATAAATCCCGACGAACTGCTGCTGCTCGAAGACGGCCATTGCCTGCGCGAACATGCGATCAAAGCCTGCGCGCTAAAAAACGTGCATAGCAATCGCGCGTTGGCTGCCACCAGCCTCATTACACTGACCCACATGGTCGAAAGCGGCCTCGGCAACACACTGCTTCCCGAGCTCGCGATTGCCGGCGGCGTGCTTTCAGGTTCAAGTCTGTATGCACGTCGCTTTACGCCGCGCGGCCCGTCACGCACCATCGCGCTTGCGTTCCGAAAAACATCGGCTCGGCGTGAAGAGATCGCCGAGCTCGGCAAGATTTTTGCGCAGAGCAAAGGCTTCACGGGAACGGCGCGCGCGAAGACGGTGCGTCAAGCGCGAACCCGTAAATAGTCACACTGCACCGGAACTTAATCCGCGGCTCAAGCTCCATCTTGAGGTGGGCTCTAGCCCCACGTTAGCGCGATTAAACCCCCCCAGGATTTTCAACGCTTGTGAAACCAAACCGACTTTGCGGCTTCGCTCCGCAGCCGCATGCCGCAGCAATGGTCGCCATTTTTGCGGCCAATGTCGCCTTGATTAATTTCGGATACGCACAAACCGGTCAGC
>JAYWAQ010000279.1:0-1970 GCA_043782305.1 Burkholderiales bacterium | reverse complement strand
TGATGAAAGCGGTGCGACGTTTTGACCCAGAACGAGGTGTGCGTTTGGTGAGCTTTGCGCTGCACTGGATTCGCGCTGAGATTCACGAATACATCCTCAAAAACTGGCGCATGGTCAAGGTCGCCACGACCAAGGCACAGCGCAAACTGTTCTTCAATCTGCGCTCCATGCGTTCGGGCGAACATGCGTTAACGATTGCCGAGGCCAAGCGCATCGCCAAGGAATTGAACGTCAAGCCGGAAGAAGTGTTCGAGATGAACATGCGGCTGTCCGGGCGCGATATTCCGATGGACGGCACGCCGGACGACAGCGAATCAGAAGCGATTTCTCCGGTGGCGTATCTCGCAGCCGATGAGAACGTCGACCCCGCCCGCATCATCGAAGCGCAGGAAACCGGTCGCGTACAAAGCGAAGGCCTGAAGCGCGCACTGACCAATCTCGACGAGCGCTCACGTGACATCATCACGCGCCGCTGGCTCGCCGAAGATCAGGAAGAAACGCTGCAAGTGCTCGCCGACAAATACGGCGTCTCCGCAGAGCGCATTCGCCAGATTGAAGTGAAAGCCATGAAGCAGATGCGCAAGGAAATCGAGAACTAACGCACGTTGGTTCGGACGCGTGGGCAACCAGAGCACTGGTGCGACAAGTAAGTCGCGGCCCACCCTACGCAAAAAAAGCCCGGCCCTGTGCCGGGCTTTTTTGTTGCCTGAAAAATATTTGTGGAGAACCTGTCGATTGCGGTAACTCCCGCGCATCACCGTGTAGAGTCTGACAATTCGTCGGGCCACTAAACCGGTATCGAAAGGAAATTTCCATGCAATACATGCTGATGTTCTACACCACACCCGATTCACAAACCGCGCCTGCCGACCCCGTTGCGCAGCAGGCCTACATGGGCGCGTGGGGTGCCTATATGGGTGCCATGCAAACCGCAGGCGTCATGGTCAACGGCCACGGGCTGCAGCCACCGCACACGGCCACCACGGTGCGCGTCACGGCGGGCAAGCGCCAGGTGCAGGACGGACCGTTCGCAGACTCTAAAGAGCAGCTCGGCGGCTATTTTGTAATCGAGGTAGCAACGCTTGACGACGCGCTGGAGTGGGCCGCGCGAAGCCCGGCTGCTACACGCGGCGCAATCGAAGTGCGCCCGGTGCTGATGGCGGCGGCAATCGCCACCGCATGAACTGGATCGTTTGCACCACCGCTTTTTCCAGCGCCTGGTGACACCCGATCTGAATGCAAGCAACGTCGTGCACGCCAGCGCCGAGCGCGCGGCGCGCGAATCATACGGTCGCCTGTTGTCGTGGCTCGCCTATCAGTGGCGAGACGTCGCAGCGGCCGAGGATGCGCTGGCAACTGCCCTGGCCAAAGCGCTTGAACACTGGCCACAGCAGGGCGTGCCCGACGTGCCAGACGCGTGGTTGCTGAGCGTGGCTAAACGTGAACTGTTGCAGGCGGCAAGACATCAGCGTCTGCACGAAAGCCCGGCGGTGCAGGCCCTGCTCGAAGACGAAGCGATGCAGGAGGACGGCGCCGAGATCCCTGACGCGCGATTAAAATTGCTGTTCGTCTGCGCGCATCCGGCCATTGACGCCGCCGTTCGCCCCGCACTCATGCTGCAAACGGTGCTCGGACTGGACGCGAGCGTCGTCGCTCAGGCCATGCTCAGCTCGTCCGCCGCCACAGCGCAGCGCCTGGTGCGCGCCAAGCAAAAAATTCGTGACGCCCGACTGCGGTTTGAGGAGCCGACCGGGACGGATTTACCGGAGCGCCTGCACGCGGTGCTCGAAGCTATTTATGCGGCGTACGGCCTCGGCTGGGATGCCGCAGAAGCAGGCGACTCCGAGGGTGGCAACAACACCCGCCCCGAGGCGCTGCGCAGTGAGGCGTTATTTTTGGGCGAACTCGTTTGCAAATTGCTGCCTGCCGAGCCTGAGGCCACCGGCCTGCTCACGCTCATGCTGTTCTGC
>JAYWAQ010000278.1:0-1971 GCA_043782305.1 Burkholderiales bacterium | reverse complement strand
CATGGTGCCTTTTTGCGCGTCGACAGCCCCGATCGATGCGCACAACGACACAGCAAGCAACAGGGCTGTCACCCGGTGGATGCCTGCGCCACCTACTTTTTTCAACATGAAGATATCCTCTGGATGAACGAGCGACCCAATCGCAGACGGCAACCTGCTTGCGCATTTGATCCACGTTATTCGCCTCACACTCTATGCGTCTTGCGAGCGACTGTCGCGTCGTGTGTCGACGAATAGCGATCATTTATGGACATTGTTGATTGGCTACCGGCTGCGCGCCTGATCGCTCTCGTTCACATGCATCTACACTAAGAAACCAAGAAATATTTCCAGTCATCACGAATTCAATCGGGTTGCCAATGATCGATTTCCGTCATCGTCGATTCGTGGTGCTGCGCGGCACAGCGCGGTGTTGCGCGAGCGCTCGGCTCGCCTCGTTCGCGTCGAAAAGGTGATCGAACATGGCACGCCCTGGCCCACAAGACAGCACGATGATCGACGTGTTATTCGTTGTCGCACCGCATTCGTTGCTCCTCGACATTGCGGGTCCGGCGGAAGCATTCCGGCTCGCCAATCTGCATCGCGCGGCCAGCGGGCAGCCACCGCGCTTTCGTCTGCGTTTCACCAGCTACACGACATCGGTGCCTACGTCAGTCGGGCTCACAATCGGTGGACTCGAACCCTTGCCGCAGCAATTGACCGCGCCCACCTGGGTCGTGCTGGTCGGCCAGCCGACGGCCTATGTGAGTCAAGTCACGCCCGCGATCAATGCCGCGCTGCGTTGGCTGACCCGAATATTGCGTGAGCCCTTGCTTGCTGCCGGTACATCGCATCGTCTGATTACGATCTGCTCAGGCACGCTGCTCGCGGCGCGCGCCGGATTACTTGCCAATCGGCGTTGTACTACCCACCACGAACTATTGGGGGCGCTACGCAAGCTCGCACCCGAAGCAAAGGTGGTCGACAACCGCGTGTTCCTGATCGACGGATCGCTCGCGTCGAGTGCGGGAATCACCGCTGGCATCGACCTGGCGCTGCACCTGATTGCCGAGGAATGCGGTGAGACGCTGGCGGCCAGCGTTGCCGAGGACATGGTGGTGTATCTGGCGCGATCACCGCGCGACCCGGAGCTATCGCCGTTTCTCGCACATCGTCGCCATCTGCACTCTGCCGTTCATCGCGTACAAAAAGCCATCAACGCGGATCCTGAACGAAATTGGGATATGGCGGCATTGGCGGCGGTCGGGTATGTCACGGAGCGTCATCTGTTGCGGCTCTTTCTTGACCATGCGAGCGTGTCGCCGCTGCACTACCTGCGCGCCATCCGACTCGAACGTGCGAGGCAGTTGATCGAGCGCGGCGCGAGCGTCACCCACGCTGCGGAGGAGGCCGGATTTCGTTCGGGATTGCAATTGCGACGCGCCTGGGGGCAGCAATGGGGCGGGTCGCCGAGCGACGCGATGGTCGCGCGGCAATGAGCATCCCGTTAGCCCCGCACATCACCACGAGCGTGCGCGGATTCAGCGACTGAAAAGAATCAACAACTTATTGTGTAAGTTACCAATTTGCAAGGGCCAAGTCGCGTTTTGGCAGCAAGTCGACAATCATCGTTAATCGCTTTTATCTCCTTTGCAGTGGCGATTGCAGCCAAAAGCTGATGAGCGCCGCGACGTTACACGAAGCGTCGAAACTCAAGGTTGAAACTGCCCTGGAAACACGTAAAGCAGCGCGGTAGTCATCACCAGATAACGTAAAAACTTGCCGAGCGCACCGTACAGAAAACATTGCCAGAACGGCAGCTTGAGCCACCCGGCAAGCGTTGCCAGCGGATCACCAACGACCGGCAGAAACGCAAAGAAACAGGCGCGTGGCCCGAGGCGTTCCAGCCATGCGAGCGCCTTGGCCTGTACCGCCGAATGCTTGTAGCCCTCATACGCGCGCTTCGCCCCAAAACCCATCCACCAATTGACC
>JAYWAQ010000277.1:0-1971 GCA_043782305.1 Burkholderiales bacterium | reverse complement strand
CCTGCTCATCAACGACTTCAACTTCGTGGCCGTCACGCCAGAGGTAGTACGCCGTTGCGACGCCGGTCAGACCAGCGCCGAGAACCACGACTTTCATGTGCGAATGGCTACAGCGAAAATGTCGCCGTCACGGGTGCGTGATCCGACGGCTTTTCACCCTTGCGCTCGTTGCGATCAATCACGCAGGCGGTACAGGTGTCAGCGACCGCGGGCGACGCAAGGATGTGATCGATGCGCATGCCGAGGTTTTTCGGAAAGCCCAGCATGCGGTAATCCCACCACGTAAATGTCTTTGGCGGATGATCGAATTTGCGGAAGCAATCAACCATGCCGAGACTCACCCAGTGGTGGTACGCAGCACGCTCCTGGTCGGTGCAAAGCACCTGCCCCGCCCATAACGCCGGATCGTGGACGTCCGCATCCGTCGGCGCGATGTTGAAGTCGCCAACCACCACCAGTTTTTCATACTTCGCGCGTTCTTCAGCCAGCCAGGCGCTTACGCCATCAAGCCAACGCAGCTTGTACTGATACTTCTCCGACTCAACGGTTTGCCCGTTAACGACGTAGAGATCAATCACGCGTGTGTCGCCAATAGTTGCTGCAATTGCGCGGCATTGCTCATCGGCGAATCCCGGCACGCCCATCACCACATCGGTGAAATCGGGCAATGTATTCTTTGCAAGAATCGCCACGCCGTTGTAAGTTTTCTGTCCGTAAACGGTCGCGCGGTAGCCCTGCGCTTCAAAAATTTCGTGCGGAAATTTGTGCGTTTCGAGCTTTAGTTCCTGCAGGCACAACACATCGCTCTGATTCGCGCGCAACCATGCTTCAGCGCGCGCAAGGCGCGCGGTGAGCGAGTTGACATTCCATGTCGTTATCTTCAATGTCACGCTCGGAGCTAACCTTTCGAAGGCGAAGCTTTCGTCTTTTCGGCGTCAGCAGGAGCCTTTGGCGCAGGCGCATCCATGCCAGCGCGATCTTCAACTGGCTTCGGTTTTGAGAAAGGCGGCGTCTTCGGATAACCCGCCGCATCGAGCGCGCTGGACCATGCCGATTCGCTCCAGCCGGACAGGCGCTTTTCGCCAATCTTGATGACGGGAACCACCGTTCCACCGGTTTCTTCCTTGAATTTTTTATTCAACTCAATCGTGCGTGTGGGATCAACAACGGTGTGCGGAATGCCGCGCTTGCCGAGGTACGCCTTTGCGGCGTCACAGGATTCACCGCATTCGCTGACATAAATAGTGACCGGATTTTTCTTCTGCGCGTCTTGCGCGACAAGCGACAACTCGTTGTTCTGAATCGAGCTGCCGCTCACGTTTTTTTCCTGAACACCTTTGGTGCCTGGAGGGGGCGGTGTATCGGAATACTGCACGCGGCCATCGGCGTCCACCCAACGATAAACCGCCTGGGCATTCACGGTGCTCGCCAACGCGAGCGACAACGCAACGGCTGAGAGCGAAACAAACATTTTCATGTGAAAACTCCTGAAATTTTTCCGGCGCGCCAATTGCTGGGATTGGTCTAATTCGCAGTCATGCCATTGTGCCGCAAAAGCGCATCCACGGTGGGCGGGCGACCGCGAAACGCTACAAAATTAGTCATCGCGTCGCGACTGCCGCCACGACCGAGCACTTCTTTGCGAAAAGCACCGCCCGCGACGGGCGACAAGACGCCCTCTTCTTCGAATCGCCCAAATGCATCAGCGGATAACACTTCGGCCCACTTGTAGCTGTAGTAACCCGCAGCGTAGCCACCTCCAAAAATGTGCGCAAACGACCAAGGCATACGGTTGTAAGCGGGTGGCGACAGCACCGAAACTTCAGCCCGAACTTCGCCCAGCAATTTAAGCAAACCTGCGCGGTCAGCGGATTGCCCTTCGGCATGCAAACGCATGTCGAATAGCGAAAATTCCATCTGCCGCATCGCACCGAGCCCCGCCTGAAAATTCTTTGCGGCAATCATCTTGTC
>JAYWAQ010000276.1:0-1973 GCA_043782305.1 Burkholderiales bacterium | reverse complement strand
ACCTGTCAAAAGTGACGGGTTCCTCGCGCAACAGGGTCAAACAGGTCGAACAAGTGCAGCTATTTCGGCGCCATACGGATCGCGCCGTCGAGACGAATCACCTCGCCGTTCATCATCACGTTGTCAAAAATATGCATGGAAAGATTGGCGAATTCCGCAGGCTTTCCGAGGCGTGGCGGGAACGGCACCGACGCGCCCAAACTCGCCTGCACCTCGGCCGGCAAACTCGCCATCATCGGCGTTTCGAACAACCCCGGCGCGATGGTCATCACGCGAATGCCGAAACGTGCGAACTCGCGCGCAATCGGCAGTGTCATGCCGACCACGCCGGCTTTCGACGCGGCGTAGGCGGCTTGCCCAATCTGCCCGTCGAACGCCGCAACGGACGCAGTGTTCACGATCACGCCGCGCTCGCCGTCGGCCAGCGCGGGCAGCGTCTGCATCGCCGCAGCAACCCGGTTAATCATGTTGTAGGTGCCGATCAAATTGATCTGCACCACCCAGGCAAATTTTTTGATGCCACTCGCACCCTCACGTCCGACCACCTTCTCCGGCGTGCCGACGCCCGCGCAGTTCACCAGCCCCCGCAACTCGCCCAGCGCTTGCGCCGCCGCAACCACGGCAATCGCGTCGTCCTCGCTCGTTACATCACACTTCACAAATTTACCGCCGAGCTCGGTTGCGAGCGCCGTGCCCAATGCCTCGTTGACGTCGGCGATGACCACAATCGCGCCCTTCGCATGCGCCGCGCGCGCACTCGCTGCGCCCAAACCCGACGCGCCGCCGGTGATGATTAATACTTTGCCGGAAATATCCACACGTACCCCCAAAAGTTGAAAAAACGTCAACCTGCATTATCAGACATCGCATTACTGGCGAAAACCGCTACAGTTGTCGAAAATCAAATCCTGATTAGCAAGATGCCTCAGCAGAGCCATCCAAAGTGGCGTAATACTCGCCTCGCGCGAGTATTACGCCAAGCTGAGGCAGCTCGCTAAGCAGGAATCAAACTACGCCGAAAGACTGAGCAGCCCATGGCCCACCCTTACCTCGTCGCCAAGACCACCGACACCAACACAGACGTCGTTCTGCTGCCCAAACTCGCCAACCGTCACGGCCTGATCACCGGCGCGACCGGCACCGGCAAAACGGTGAGCCTGCAAGTGCTCGCCGAGGGCTTTTCGCGGATCGGCGTGCCGGTGTTTATGGCCGACGTGAAGGGCGATCTCACTGGCTTGTCGCACATCGGTGGTGGTAATCAACGAGTGACGGATCGTGTGGCGATGTTGAAGCTGACGAGTTTTGCTAACGAGCAATTCCCCGTTACGTGCTGGGATGTGTTCGGCGAGCAGGGGCACCCGTTGCGCGCGACGATTGCAGAGATGGGGCCGCTCTTGCTGTCGCGCATTTTGAATTTGAACGATACGCAAAGCGGCGTGCTGACAGCGACGTTCAAGATCGCAGACGACAAGGGCCTGTTGCTTCTCGATCTGAAAGACTTGCGGGCAATGCTGGTCCACGCGGGCGAAAACGCAAAGGAGTATCAGCTCGCTTACGGCAATATTTCCGGCGCCAGTATCGGTGCGATTCAGCGTGGCATTTTGACGTTGGAGTCGCAGGGCGGCGAGAAGTTTTTTGGCGAGCCCGCACTCAATTTATCGGATTTGATGCAGACCGTCGATGGCAAGGGTGTCGTCAACATTCTGGCCGCCGACAAACTCCTGAACAATCCGCGCATTTACGCGACATTCTTGCTCTGGTTGCTCTCCGAATTATTCGAGTCGCTGCCCGAAGTCGGCGATCCGGAACAGCCGAAGCTGGTGTTCTTTTTTGACGAAGCGCACTTGCTGTTCAACGAAGCGCCGCCCGAGCTGCGCTCACGTATTGAGCAGGTGGTGCGACTCGTTCGCTCGAAGGGCGTGGGGGTTTATTTCGTGACACAGAATCCGTTGGACATACCCGACGTTGTGCTC
>JAYWAQ010000275.1:0-5540 GCA_043782305.1 Burkholderiales bacterium | reverse complement strand
GATGGTCGATAAAAAAAGTCCCGTTACCTCGTGCCTTGCACCATCACGACATCAATGTCGTGCCCGCTAAGGCCATTCTTCGGATCTCGGCACCGTCGCGTCCGACGGATGCCGCGTGCTGTTGGTTTGCCTTCATGCACGAGGTAACGAAAACTGCGGGCCGCCGTAAACCTACTGCGCGACTGTGATCGGGGCGCGTCCGGTGCTCGGAATCCTCATGTACAAACTACGTACATTCCGGTTCCTGCGCTCCGGGCGCACCCCGCTGACAGCCGCTCGCTACGGTTTCCGGGCGACCGGTAAAAAGATTCAGGTGAGGACTTGCACCTCGCGCACTAGCCGCACCTCTAGCGCACGCGACTTATCGGGAGCGCCACCACAACCTTGGGGAGGAGGGGCAGCAGCGGCTCCGTCAGCCGAGCTTGACGTTGTTCACTCCTGTGTGCTCTGGATGTGCGAACAACGATCGGTTACGTGACGCGGTGTTGCCGCGTCTTCCTGAAAACTGGGTAGTCTGACGCGCGGTGAGGCGCATCGAACCGGAAAAAGTGCCGGTTGCGTCCGGCGTTCTGAGCGCTCTCAATTGCGCCTCGAACTGCTTCCGGCTGGCGCTCCCGCACGCTATGTGTGTGCTGGGAGCGTCAGCCGCTGGGTCTGTGACCGTTACAGCAAACGCTGCATCAACGTCGCTTCCGACTGCCGACGCGCTGGGCTTTCCTGCGGATCGATGTCGGTGACGTAGCGGGTAGCGCGTGCTGCTTCCTGTGTCGTGATGCTTGTCGTTGGAGCGATTGAACGCTCTGTGCGCGTCGACGGTTGCACTGTGCGCAACGACAACTCGCCAAAGATTCGCCATCGTTCTACCAATGTGAAATCAACTAAAACCATAATTGAAAAGTCCTGAATACGAGTGAATGAATGTGGGTGCTGGGTGACGCGGCGCGTTGCAGATTTCGATTGGCCAATGAGGGACTTTGAGCGCCAAAAAACAAAAAACCCCGAGGTCTTTCGACGTCTCGGGGTTTTCGGGTGAAACCTGTTTGCTGCTTTACGCGCTAGGCGCTCCTGCTACAAACATTCGAGTCGTCTGGCCACCGGGGCCATTATTAAATTTCAGTCCAGCGTTCGGGCTGGTCAGTGTGCTGAGATAGCCACCAACGGTTGCCACGGATCGCTGCATGCCACTCTTCATGAGCCACGCACGCATTGCAAGCACGCACGAGCGCGCTGCATGAGGCAGGGCTTGGGTGTTGATATTGCGTTGGGTTGTCATGGTTGGAACATGCTCCTTCAATTCATTAAGTCAGTGTGGGTGGCGCGGTGAGCGAACAAATTTATTCACCCAGTTAGCCGTTGATTGAATTGTGTACGACTACGAATGTCGTGTCAAAAATTATTTTACGAGCCGGATTGAAGCGCGAAGCTGGCGTTGCTTTTTTGCAACGGCGGCGGCTGCCATCTCGTCGCGCAGCGTCATGATGGCGGTTTCCACCGCCTGCGTCTCGGTGTCCGCATCCAGCAAGCGTACGAGCTGTTGCAGCGCCTTGTTCGCCTCGGGCTTCAAGCGGAAAGTCTTTCGCGCACCGCCCTGCTGCACCAGCGCCTTCAGCGATTCCTGCACCCGATAGGTGGCGTCAGTTCCTTCGGGGTGAATTCTTTCTCGGGACATAGATTGAATTGTAGGTGACTACGCTTCGTTTAGGGAAACGCTGAATAAATCGCCGCCCCGGCTCTCGCCGGTATGGCGAGAATTCTGAATTGTTCAGTGTTTGCCTCCCTAGTACGCGGCCGCTCGCGCCAACAAGTTCGTTGTCGGTTCCACAATTTTCGTTCCAGGCGATAAGGGTAAGCCTGACGTTGCACTGTTCGATTTGAGCATCCTATACTTGCAAAATGAACGAACTAGTACATTCAGCAAAAGTCGAACCCAAATTGAAACTGGAAAAAGCTCGCAAGGTTGCAAGCCGCGCGCCGCGCGCGAGCCCATCGCGCACCAACGATCCAGCGCGCACGATGGCGGGAATCATGGAGGTTGCTTACGCCGAGTTCGCGGAGAAGGGGTTGAGCGGTGCCCGCATCGACGAAATCGCAGCCGCCACGAAGACCAGCAAGCGGATGATTTATTACTACTTCGGCAGCAAGGAAGGGCTGTACCTGGCCGTGTTGGAGGAGGCGTATCGGCGCATGCGCAGCATCGAGGGAGATCTGCATCTGGAGGACTTGCCGCCCGAGGATGCGTTACGAAAACTGGTGGGTTTCACATTCGACCATCATCACGACAACCCGCGCTACATAAGGCTTGTAGTGACGGAGAACATGGAGCGTGGGGCCTATCTCGCGCAGAGCAAAACGATCCAAAAATTGAATGTGCCTGCGATAGGTGCGGTCAGCGATTTGTATTCGCGTGGCGTCGCTTCCGGCGTATTTCGCTCCGGGCTGGATCCGATCGACATTCATGCGTCGATTTCGGCGCTGACTTTTTTCAACGTTTCAAATCGGCATACGTTTTCGCTGATTTTCAAGCGGGATTTTGACTCGCCTCGTGTGCTTCGGGAGCGCCGTGACAGTGTGATCGAGATGATTGTTCGATTCGTTCGCAAGTAGCAACGCCGAAGTTCCGTTCCAGCCAGCTTTAATTGAAATATAGGGTTAATACTAATGGCTGTAAAACTAACTAGTTAGTACATTACGCAACCAAGATGTCATAAGGAGGAAATTTATGATGGAAAAGTTCATCGATGGGTATTGCAAGCTCATCGGCTATTTGATCGCCGCGATGCTTGCGATGATGGTGATTCTGGTGTTCGGCAACGTGTTCATGCGTTACGCCTTCAACTCAGGGTTCACCGTATCGGAAGAATTGTCGCGCTGGTTGTTCGTCTGGCTCACGTTCCTTGGCGCGGTCGTTGCGCTGCGAAAAAATGGCCACCTCGGCACCGACATGCTGGTCGGACGTCTTGGCCCCACTGGCAAGCGCATCTGCATGGGCATTTCGTTGCTCCTCATGCTGTATTGCCTGTGGCTGATCTTCAAAGGATCGTACGACCAGACGGTCGTTAACTGGGATTCGACCAGTGCCGTCATGGAGGTGTCGATGGGCTATTTCTACGCATCAGGCATGGCGCTGTCCGTGCTCGGCGGGCTGATCATCGTGAGCGATCTGTGGCGTCTTGTTACCGGCAAGATCGACGACGATCACCTGATGCTGATGCAGGAATCGGAAGAGGCTCCCCATGCCAGCAACAATGCCGATAACGACGCGTCAACCCATAAAAAACACTAGAAGCGAAGACGATCATGACAATCGCAATTTTTCTGGGTTCGATGCTTGCAGCGATGGCGTTGGGTGTTCCTATCGCTTTCTCGCTGCTGCTGTGTGGTGCTGCGCTGATGTGGCATCTGGACATGTTCGACGCGCAAATCCTCGCGCAGAACGTGATTGAAGGTGCCAATAGTTTCCCGTTGCTGGCGGTGCCTTTCTTCATGCTTGCCGGTGAGATCATGAACGCCGGCGGTCTGTCGCGGCGCATCGTGAATTTCGCGATGGCGCTGGTGGGGCACATCAAAGGTGGACTCGGTTACGTCACCATTGTCGCTGCCGTGATCATGGCCTCGCTATCGGGCTCGGCAGTGGCTGACGCAGCGGCGCTCACCGCGTTGCTACTTCCGATGATGGTTGCGGCCGGTCATGACCGCGCACGCTCCGCAGGTTTGATCGCCTCCGCTGGCATCATCGCGCCGATCATTCCACCGAGCATCGGATTCGTGATTTTTGGTGTGTCTGCCAACGTGTCGATTTCCAAGCTGTTTATGGCGGGTATCGTGCCCGGTGTCATGCTCGCCGGTTCGCTCTGGTTCACATGGTGGTATCTGGTGAGGAACGAAACCATCGCGCCACCACCGCGCAAAACGAAGGCCGAAGTGCTGTTCGCGTTTAAGGATGCGACGTGGGCGCTGGTGTTGCCGTTCATCATCATTTTTGGCCTCAAGTTCGGTGTGTTCACGCCCACCGAAGCCGCTGTGGTCGCAGCAGTGTATGCGCTGCTGGTGTCGGTGTTTGTCTACAAGGAGCTGAACTTCAAGCAGCTGGTGCCGCTGTTCATTTCATCGGCAACGACCTGCGCAATCGTCATGTTTTTGGTGGCGGCTGCGATGGTTTCGGCGTGGCTAATCACGGTGGCCAACTTGCCCGCGCAAGTGGTCGCTTTGCTGGAACCACTGTTGAGCAGCCCCAAACTTCTGATGCTTGCCATCATGATTCTGACCATGGTGGTTGGCACCGCACTCGACATGACGCCGACGATTTTGCTGTTGACGCCGGTGCTCATGCCCGTGGTCAAGGCAGCGGGTATTGATCCGGTCTATTTCGGCGTGCTGTTCATCATCAATAACGCAATTGGTCTGATTACACCGCCCGTAGGCACGGTGCTAAATGCAGTCGCTGGCGTCGGCAAGGTCAGTATGGATGAGGTGACCAAAGGGGTCGTTCCGTTCATGATTGCGCAGTTCGCGCTCATGTTCCTGATGGTTGCTTTCCCGCAACTGGTGATGGTGCCGGCACGCTGGTTTTACTAACAAAGAGGGTAAGCGAGTAAGCGCTTTTACAGCGAGCGTAGTTTACCAGTCAACCATCCGCGCGTCACGGCGTGCGGTTCACAGAATAATTTTCAGCTTTTATTTACTACACAATTTATTAACCAAAGGAGCTCACATGAAACGTCTGTTACTCAAATCAATCGTCGCCGCAGTAGCCATTGCCGCGTTTGGCGCAGCCACCGCGCAGGACGTCAAGGAGCGCACACTCAAGTTCGGTCTCAGCGGCCCTGACACACATCCTGCCGCAGCAGGCATGAAGAAATTTGCTGACCTGGTGTCCGCAAAATCCGGCGGCAAGATCAAGACGACCCTGTTCTTCAACAGCACGCTCGGCACTGATCAGGCGCTCGTCTCGTCGCTCAAGGGCGGTACGGTTGAAATGGCCGTGATGAACACCGGTATCCTAGCCAGCGAAGTCAAAGACGTCGCCATTTTTGACTTCCCGTTCCTGTTCGCTAATGAAAAAGAATCGGATGCCATCGTCGACGGCCCTGTTGGCAAGAAAATGCACGGACTGCTTGAGGCAAAGGGTTTGGTGGGCCTCGCCTACTGGGAACTCGGCTATCGCCAAATTACAAATGGCAAGCGCCCGCTTAACAAGGTCGAAGACATCGCTGGCTTGAAGCTGCGCGTGATTCCAAATCCGATCAACGTGGCATGGGTCAAGGCATTGGGTGCGAACCCAACGCCACTGCCGTTCGCCGAGGTTTATAGCGGTCTCGAGCAGGGTGCGATTGACGGACAAGAGAACCCGATCAGCGTGATCGCCGCCAACAAGTTCTGGGAAGTGCAAAAAAATATCGCGCTCACCAACCACCAATACAACCCGCAGTCAGTGCTGTTCAGCAAAAAAGTGTGGGACACCTTTTCGCCTGCTGAGAAGAAGATCATTGCTGACGCCGCTGCCGAGGCCGCTACGGTTCAGCGCGCTGAGGCTCGCGCCG
>JAYWAQ010000274.1:0-1974 GCA_043782305.1 Burkholderiales bacterium | reverse complement strand
CGGCCCGATGTGCGCGCCGATGCTGCCCGTGGCCCCTGTGTGGCCGTTGTCGGAGGTTTGCGCAAGTCGCGGCA
The DNA here is from genome assembly GCA_043782305.1 of Burkholderiales bacterium. Classification (GTDB taxonomy): domain Bacteria; phylum Pseudomonadota; class Gammaproteobacteria; order Burkholderiales; family Casimicrobiaceae; genus Casimicrobium. The sequence goes on along the minus strand of JAYWAQ010000274.1, from coordinate 1,900 downwards.
GCGTGGCGAGGATGTCATTGGTCTCGATCCGCCGATGCGCGCTGAGCAGTTTGTGCAGCAAAGGGGCGATCTGTGGCTCACGCTCGGCGAGGCGCGCGAGCCAGGCGTCGCGTGCGTCCGGGCGCAGCGTGATGGCTGTGTCCATGAGCGCGAGGGCGCGTTGCCAGTGGTCGGAAGGAAGGGTCATGTGCGCTTTTTTTGGCTGTAGCGAGCAAGAACGGGTACGCACTCAAACGCAACGCGATGCGGAATCCGGCCAGCGGCGACAGGTTTTTTTCGTCTAATCGTCTTCCAGCAAAACCAGCAGCGCCGCGCGCGCCTTCTCCCATTCACGGCGAACGGTGCGCTCCGAGACGCCAAGCACTTCGGCAATTTCGACTTCGGTCATGCCGCCAAAAAAGCGCATCTCAACTAACGCAGCGAGATCTGGGCTCAAGGTTTGCAAGTCTTTCAATGCGACGTCGATCGCCTCCACGTCGCCGCCGGTGGCAGAAATATTTGCAATTTCGGTATTGAGCGTGAGGTTGGCCTGACCACTGCCACGACGTTCGGCATTGGCCTCGCGCACGGTGTCGAGAATCACGCTGCGCATCACTTTCGAGGCGTAGGCGAAAAAGTGCCGCCGATCCGGTATCGCTAATGTTTTTTGATTGGCCAGCCGCAGATAACTCTCATGCAACAACGATTCGGTGGCGAAACCCTGCTTCAGGTTCGCCGCGTACAGCCGCGAGTGCGCGAGCCGCTTGAGCTCATCGTACGACACCTCAAACAGCCGCTTTGCCGCATCTGCTTCGCCCGGCTTCAGGCGCGCGATGGCTTCGGTAATCTCTCCGGTCATGGCCCCCCCGTTTTTGACGCATTTTTACGTCACTGATTCTGAATCACTTTTTTGGCGGCTCGCATCTGCAAACACTGCAAGCCGTGCGTTGAAGAATAACCCGACTTGTACGGTTGCACCCATAGGCAACTACGGCTTCCGTGAGCGAGGTGATCGGCTGTCTCGCTATTGGCACACGAATAGTCTTAGAGGCAGCTCGCCAGACGGATCGGGTTTAACAGCTTTCTGTTGCAACCCATATTTTACAGGGGCTACGTCCGACAATACGCAATTATCGATTTCTCAATAAATGGGGCCTTAGCCCTTGTTAAATAAAGCTTTCATAGAAAAGCTGTACTCTTTTCGGGGCCACTAGCGACCCACGTTTCAATTGCCAAACGCACTTCCTCTGGCCGCTCGGTCACGGGCCAGTGGTGACAGTCAATCGCAGCGAATGAGACGTTGGTCAACGCAGAAAAATCGCGCCGTGTAGCGCTCACTCCGGCAAACGTTGCGCCCGTGGAAAGCAGCACGCGAACCGGGCAATGCAGTCGCGCGAAGTCCGGCGCGGGTCGCAGCAATTCGACGACATCCTGCAAATACTGCGCGGTGTGAATATGCTTCAGATCGGCGCGCGTCGAGCTGTACTGCTTGATGAAGGCTTCCGTATTTTCCGGCGACTGCAACGCAATGCGCGCCGCCCGATCCAGTTCGCGCAAATCGAGTGGCTCAATGTGACGACGATAAATGCCCAGCCGGTTTGCGAAACGTATCGCCGCAGCAGCAGCGGAGAACACTGGTGACGCGGTGAGAATCCACTGATTTTCAGGTAGCAGCGCCGTATGCAATACGGGGTCGATCAGGAATAGCGAAGTCGTGCGCTCAGGGTGTTTCGCGGCGAAATGCATGGCGACTTGCGCGCCCAGACTGTGCCCAACGATGACAGCGCGATCATGCCCGGTTCCGTTCAGCAACGTCAAGAGATCACTGACCCAGACGTCAAGATCGCCATGATCATTGACCGTCGCGCTCGCGCCATGACCGCGCAAATCAGGCGTCAACAGGTCATGCGTAGCAGCGAGC
>JAYWAQ010000273.1:0-1975 GCA_043782305.1 Burkholderiales bacterium | reverse complement strand
GGTCGTGCTTTATCAAATGTGGGCCTTCGTTGCGCCGGGGCTCTACAAGCACGAACAGCGCATGGCGTTGCCGATCATCGTGTCGTCGACGATTCTGTTTTTCTGCGGCATGGCGTTCGCATATTTCGTCGTGTTTCCCTCGATTTTTGGCACTTTCGTCGGCTTCACGCCGACCGGTGTGAACATGACGCCGGACATCGACAAATACTGGAGCTTTGCGCTCACCATGTTCATCGCGTTTGGCATCACCTTCGAAACCCCCGTCGTGCTCGCGGTGCTCACGCGTGCGGGCATCGTGACGGTCAAACAGCTCGGCGAATTTCGCGGCTATTTCATCGTCGCCGCGTTCGTGATTGCCGCAGTCGTTACGCCGCCCGATGTGCTGTCGCAACTCTTTCTTGCGGTGCCGCTCGTCGTGCTCTACGAGCTTGGAATTCTCGTGAGCCGCTTCATCACCCCGCGCACGCGCGCGTCCGAGGACGCGGCAGCGTAGAACCTAGCGTTTAGTCGCGGGTCGCTTCCCGAGCGTTACTTTCAGCTCGACGATTTCGCCCTGACGCATCACTTTGAGCGGAATCGTTTGCTCGGGCGCAGTCATGGCGATGGTGTTCACGGCATCGGTACGATCTGCGGTCGTCTGGCCGTTGATTTCCACGATCACATCGTTCACGCGCAACCCGGCACGGCTGCCCGGAGCGCCGTCGAGTACGGCACCGACGAAAGCACCTTTCGGATCCTTGAGCGACAGACGTTGCGCGAGCTCCGGCGTAATCGAACCCAAATTCACGCCAAGGTAGCCGCGCTTGACTTCGCCGGTGGAAATTAGCTGCTCCATGATCGGTCGCGCCAGCGCCGTTGGAATCGCGAAGCCAATGCCGGAAAAATCGCCGGTGCGCGTGAAGATGCTTGAGTTAATCCCGATCAGATCGCCATTGGAGTTGACCAACGCACCGCCCGAATTACCCTGATTGATCGCAGCGTCGGTCTGAATAAAGCTCTCAAAGGGATTTGACTCGGACACTTGCGTCCGGCCAAGTGCGCTTACGATACCCATGGTCACCGTGTTGCCAAACACGCCAAATGGATTGCCAATGGCGAGCACCACGTCGGCCACCTGCAACGCCTGCGAATCGCCAAACGTGATGGCCGGAAAATCTGTGCCTTCAATCTTGATCACAGCAAGGTCGGTATCGGGATCAACACCGATGACTTTTGCAGGCAACACGCGCTTGTCAGTCAACTCCACCTGAATCTGCTGCGCACCTTCGACCACGTGATTGTTGGTCAGGATGTAGCCATCAGCGCGCACAATAACGCCTGAACCTTCGCCTAAAAGCTGTTGCGATTGCTGCTTTTGTTGCGTGTTTTCGTCAGCGCCCTGACGCCCAAAAAAGCGTTGAAAATTCGGGTCATCCATTAACGGATGACGCGCACGGCGCTGGGCGCTGGTGGCAACTTTTACGACCGAAGGCAGCGCGCGCTTGGCCGCTTCGCTGAAGGTGCTCGCGTGTTGTGGCGCGGCGGATTTATTGGCGGCGATCGAGGCGTTCAGCGTGGCCGCCGGGGTCGCCGTGGTCGAATTTCCCGCGATCGCTGCGGGCGTCGGTGCGCCGGTCGTTACGCGCGCGAGCCACTCTGGCCGCAACGTGCTGACGGTGAACAAAATAGCGACACAGATCGTGCAGACCTGCGCAAATACAAGCCATAATCGGGTCAGCATGTTGGGGCCGTTGCTTTCAAAATATCTTCAATGGTGCTCGCGACCCGGTTCAAAGTCGCTCAAAATGGCGCAAAGGTGTGTTGTGTATGCGAACAGTAGATCATGCTAATTTTATTCAAGAACTCGGTGCCGACACCGTGACGCCAGTGCGCGCGGCGGGCGGTAAAAAGGTCGAACGCGACGAACTAACGCGTCATCTTAACGCCTACCTGAACGTCCCGCACTTCAAAGACGCGGCGTACAACGGGTTGCAAG
>JAYWAQ010000272.1:0-1979 GCA_043782305.1 Burkholderiales bacterium | reverse complement strand
CCGAGGTATCCAGCGAGTACGGCGGGCTGCGTCACCTCAAGCACACCGTTGGCCAGTGCACCCACCAGCTGCTGCCAATCGCTCATCGGGCCGGTGACAATGGTTGGCGGACGGCCCGCCACGCGCACCTTCATCGTGGCGTTGTCGCCGTTCAAAATGACTTCGCCGTCTACCGCAATTTCATTGCCCGTCATGTAGCGCAGGTACCGAAACACCGATTGCAGCGTGAACTTGGCTTCGGGAATCGCGACGTCGGCGCGATTTTCGGCCCATGCGCCTTTGAGTTCGCCCGCTTCCAGATTCGTCACCAAGTCCCGGCGGATGATGAGCTCATCAAAAACGGCTTTTGCTACCACTTGCCCAGTGATGCCCCGTTCAGCAAGCGACTCGGGCACGTCAAACGCCGCGACCGTCATGGTTTGCCGATACGCTTCGCGATAGCACGCCACTACCGCGACAATCACGACGACGAGGACGCTCAGTGCAATGAGCGCGTTGCGGAGCAGAATCAGCCGCTTGTTCACCCAATCGTACTTACTGGCATGGCCGATGAGCGCCAGCTCGTGGCGCACGTCGTGCAGTGTTTCTGCGAGACCTTCGACGCGCACCATGGGCGCGGCAGGCGCGGTGGGAAGAATCGGGACGGACGCGGTAGCGCTCTGCTCGGTGGTCAGGACTGCGTCCTGCGAAGTCTGGCCATGGGTCGCCGCAATGTCGACGAGCGGATGTTGTGGCAACGCTGGAGGATTTTCGTCCGATGGAGGATGTGGGTTCACGCCGCCGCCTGTTTTTTACTGACAAGTGAGCGTACAGGATCGTGCGTAGAGGCGCTGCTACATTTTGTGATCAGCACAGTGCGGTGATACCGACGATAAGGCGGGGTTTCGGCAAAGGCGCTGTATGGTCGGCGCGAGCCGCGTTGGATCGTGGCCCTCCTACAGACTCTTCATCCCGAAATACAAGCGCGTCATCGTGGTCACGGCGCACGCCGTAGCGAAGCCATACGCCAGCCACGCGAAGTGTTGCGGCCACAGGCACATTGCACAGAACAGGAGAATCGTCTCCGTGCCTTCGGTGAGGCCGCCGAGGTAGTAGAAGCCTTTGTTCGGGTACGCCGGGCTCACCATGCCGCGCTTGGCGGCGGCTACCGCGAACGCGAGAAATGTGCTGGCGCTGCCGATGAAGCTGGCGAGCAGCACGGCGGCCGGTAATGCGTTGGCTTCGGGCTCAGCCAGCGCGAAGCCGAGCGGCACGACGGCGTAGAACAAAAAATCGCAGACGGTGTCGAGAAACGCGCCGCGATCCGTGGGGCCGACCGCACCCGTGCGCGCCATCGTGCCGTCGACGCCGTCCAAAAAGCGGTTGATGAGGATGAGCGCCAACGCGCAACCATAGTGCTGCGCGGCGAGCGTTGGAAGCGCGGCCAAACCGATTGCGGCACCGATCATCGTCACACCATTTGCGCTGAGGCCAACGCGCAAACAGGCGCGCGCGAAAAAGCGGTGAGGAGCGGCAAACAACGGCAGCGCAAAGCGATCAAGCATCGGGAGAGTGTAGGCGAGGGCGTGAATGCCGTTGCGGGTTCTGCTCCCTCTCCGTCGGGGTGACACCGCAGCCGCATTGTTCGACTGAGTTGCGACCATGAGCCTTCGTACGCTTCGGCAATCCTGTGGGAGCGGTTCCACCGCGAAAGGCGCAAGGTGACTGACTATCGCGGTCGAACCGCTCCCACAAATGACCGGCGACGGGCAGGTGCGTAACCGCAGGTTCATCGAGGAGCCGTTGTCGCGCCGGAATGCTAGATTCGGAGTCAACATGAATTCTCCGCTTGCCCTCATCGTCATCGTGCTCGCTGCCAGCGTGTTGTCGGTGGGGATTTGTCGGCGGTTGGGATTGCCATCGCTCCTCGGCTATCTGGTGGTGGGCATGCTGCTGGGGCCGCAGGCGTTCAAGCTGATCCCGGATTCCGAGCAGGCGCG
>JAYWAQ010000271.1:0-1982 GCA_043782305.1 Burkholderiales bacterium | reverse complement strand
CGTTCGAAAGCGTCTATTCGATGAGCGGCAATATTTCGCCCATCGGCAAAGTGGTCGAGCTGGCCAAGCGATACAACGCGTTGACCTACATCGACGAGGTTCAAGCGGTCGGCATGTACGGCGCGAAGGGCGGCGGCGTGGCCGAAGAGCTGGGCTTTGCTGATCAGATTGACGTGATTCAGGGCACGCTCGGCAAGGCGTATGGCGTGCAGGGCGGCTACGTCACGGGGCGGGCCGAAGCGGTGGACTGCATCCGCAGTTTTGGTGCGGCGTTTATCTTTTCAACGTCGCTCGCGCCGGTGCTGGCTGCGGGCGCGATTGCCAGCGTTTCGCACTTGATGAATTCGCAGGTTGAGCGGCTGGCGCAGCGAAATCGCGTGGCGCGCGTCAAGCGTCTGCTGACGGCGGCGGGCATTCCTGTGATGCCGAGCGTGAGTCACATCGTGCCGGTGCTGATTGGTGACGCGGTGAAGGCGAAGCGCCTGTCCGACCACCTGCTCACACGACACGGCATTTACCTGCAACCGATCAACTATCCGACGGTGCCGATCGGCACGGAGCGGCTGCGCATCACGCCGGGGCCGCTGCACACAGACACGATGATTGATGACCTGGTGACCGCGCTGGTCGCGTCGTTCCAGACGCTTGATCTGCCGTTAGTACACGTTAGTCAGCGTGAAAGATTTGCGGTGGCTGCGTAGTTTTTAGCGGGGTGTAGTTGGGCGAAAAGCCGGGCTTGGTTGAGTCCGGCTTTTTTGTTTATCGACCACAGAGCGATGCAAAGTGCCGTCATCCTCGCTGAAGGCGGGGATCCAGAACGTTTGCCACCTATCGCGGCCATGAATGCCTCCCTGCTGAAGTCGCCGTCTGGATCCCCGCCTTCAGCGAGGATGACGCCGACCTGAGGCGTCCTGCCAAGCCGGAATCGACTGCTCGGCTTTTTGCCTAGGACCAGTTACGGTAAGCTATCGCGAAGAAAAAAGGCGCTCAACCGAGCGCCTTTTTTGTGCCGAGTGCCGTACCGAAACTGCTACATCCCGACTGCCACTAGGTCAACACGCCGCGATTCTGCGGTGGCGGTGCCGACCACAAACTCTGGCTTTTTCATGTTGATGCGTGCTTCGGCGACGCCTGCCGCTTTCAGCGCATCACGCACCACCAGCGCGCGCTGTTTGCCCAGTTCCATGTTCTGATCCTGGTTGCCCGTGCTGTCTGCAAAACCAGAGATATCGATCGTTGCTGCGGCGTTTGCAGCCAGGGCTTTCACGGCAGCCGCGATAGCTTCTTTGCCCGCCGCGTCGATATCGTTCTTGCCAGTCGCAAAGTAGATTTTTCCAAGCACGTTGGGTGCAGCCGCAACCGCGCCAGCTGCCGCCGGAGCCGTCACCGCAACCGTGGCACCAATCTTCTTGAGCTCCGGATAGTCGGCCAGCATTTGAGCGCCGTTGAGTGGCTTGTTTACGCCCTGGTGACACGTTGCGCAGCCGACCTTGGCGACGTCGCCCAAGGGCCCTTTGCGATGCGCCGGGAAGGTGCTTTCCAGCGGCGTCATGTAGCCGTTGTTCACGTCCCGGACCATGCGCAAACCGTACCAGGCCGTCGCCCGTTGAGGTGTGCTGTCGCTCCAGTTGCTGAAGTCGCGGCTGTTGTGGCAGAAGGTGCAGTTCACGCCCAACGAATTGGACATGTGCATCATCAGGCTGTAGTTCCATTCGGTGTTGGCGATACTCGCCTTGTTACCCATCGGGGGCGATGCGTAATTGGCGGGTAGTGCGGTTGTGCCTTGAACGCGAACTTGGCCGTCGTTAGTCAAATAAGAGCTTAATGAGTCAAGCGGCAACGATGAATAGCCGTTTGCCGACACAGGCGTGTTCTGCCCGTACTTCCAGCCGGTGAAGCCTTTGACTTTTCCCGGATCAGCGGCGGAATACCAAACTTCAGTGGGGATGTTGTTGCCGCGATGGCAGGTGTAACAAGTCACG
>JAYWAQ010000270.1:0-5566 GCA_043782305.1 Burkholderiales bacterium | reverse complement strand
GTGGCTGGTTGCAGAGTATCGGCGTTGAGTCGACGTTGCCGATCACGAGCATGAAGTTTTTCAAGGTGAACTATCAGGGGCAGGCCTTCATTCCGCTGGTGTCTGATTTCGTGTACGGGCTTAATGTGGAACTCGGCTTCGCCAATGGTTACGGTGGGCGCTCGTTGCCGTTCTTCCAGAACTATTACGGCGGTGGCGTGGGCTCGGTGCGCGGTTACGAAACCAATTCGCTCGGCCCGCGTGAGGCCATCACGTCTGCGATTACCACCAATCCTGACGGCACCACATCGTCAACAACGTCCTACACCGGCAATTCGATGGGTGGCAAACGTAAGTTCACGATCAATAACGAAATTCTGTTCCCTTTCCCCGGCACCAAAAACGATAAATCAGTGCGCGGCAGCTTGTTCTTTGATGCTGGGCAGATTTACGATAAAGGCGATCCACTGCAAAAGAACAACGAGCGCATCCATATGTCAACTGGCTTGGCAATAGCATGGCAATCGCCTATCGGCGCACTAAAATTCAGCTATGCCATCCCGATTGGATCAAAGCCCGGCGATAAAGTGCAGCGATTCCAGTTCCAGGTAGGCAACCTGTTCTAGCCTCTGTTTAGGGAGTCAGTCTTGAATTTCATCTTGAAACACTGTGCGATTCTGTTCGCTGCGCTCGTCGCTGGCAACGCCGTATTCGCGCAATCTACTGCCACGGCTGCTGGTACGCCGCGCGCGGCGGAGCTCAAGATTGGCCTGGTGAATACAGAAAAGCTGCTTCGCGAATCCGCACCCGCACAACGCGCATTCAAAAAACTGGAGCGTGAGTTTGCAACGCGCCAGGCTGAGGTTGAGCGCGTCGCCAAAAAATTTCGCGATTCGTCGACTGCTTTCGAGAAAGAGCAGTTGACGCTCTCAGACGCAGATCGTCGCACCAAACAGCGGGATCTTGAAGTGCTCAATCGCGATTTGCAGCGGGCGCAGCGAGAGTTGCGTGAAGATGAAAACCTGCGCCGTAATGAAGAGCTTGCTGGCTTGCAGGAGCGCTTGCAAAAGGCGATTCAGCAGATTGCCGAAGCTGAGAAGTTCGATCTCATTCTGCAGGAAGCGGTCTACGTGAGTTCGCGTATCGATATCACGGATCGGGTGCTGAAAGCGCTGGCGGACAAGTAGTTCGTATGGGTCGAAGCGTTGCGAATCCGCTCTCGGCTGGGGCATTGGCGACAGCGCTTGACGCTGAATTGATTGGCGACGCCAGTACGCTTATTCGTAGCGTTTCCAGTCTCGACACCGCAAGTGATGGTGACCTAAGTTTTTTTTCCGACAGCAAGCACCATGCTGCGGCCGTTCGCGCTGTTGGCTGTGTTTTGCTTGTTCGTGATGCTGACCGCGACATTGTTGCCGGAATTCGACTCATTCATCCAGCGCCGCATTTGGCGTTTGCGCAGGCGCTAGATCTGCTGTTCCCTGCACAAAAAGTGGTTGCGGGCGTTTCGTCACAAGCCTCGGTCGATGCGACCGCCCAGGTTTCGGGCGCACAGATTGACGCCTTCGCATTTGTCGGCGCACGCGCGAAAATCGGCGCTGGCAGCAGAATTCATCCGCACGCCACCGTTCATCGTAACGCTGAAATTGGCGACGATTGCGAAGTGCATTCCGGCGCCGTGATCCATCCTGGCGTGCGACTTGGAAATCGCTGCATCGTGCATTCGGGTGCGGTGATCGGTGCCGACGGTTTTGGCTTTCAGCCGGGCAAGGCAGGCTGGCGCAAAGTCCTGCAGGTCGGCGGCGTCGTGATTGGCGATGATGTCGAGATCGGAGCGAATACGACGATTGACTGCGGCGCGATTGATGACACCGTGGTCGGCAACGGTGTCAAAATCGACAATCAGGTACAGATCGCGCACAACTGCCACATTGGCGATCACACCGCTATCGCGGGCTGCGTCGGCATCGCTGGAAGCGCGCGCATCGGCAGGCGCTGCATGCTCGGTGGCGCTGTGATGGTGGTTGGTCATCTCACGATCTGTGATGACGTGGTGGTTTCGGGCGGCAGTCTGGTGGCGTCATCCATTGACAAGCCAGGGCAATACACAGGTATTTTTCCAATCACGACGCATCGAGAGTGGTTGCAGATTGCTGCGCGACTGCGGCGATCCGCCAAGTAACACGAGCCGCAGCGGTTCTTTTTTGCGACAATTCGCGTATGACTGAATCTCCGCTCGTTGCTCCGTTCGTGATGGATATCGAAAAAATCGCGGCACTCTTGCCGCATAGATATCCCTTTTTGCTCGTCGACCGCGTGCTTGAGCTTGACATCGGCGTCCGGGTAAAAGCGCTCAAAAATGTCACTGCGAATGAGCCTTTTTTCAACGGGCATTTTCCGAGCAAAAAAGTGATGCCAGGTGTGCTCATGATTGAGGCGCTCGCGCAGGCGGCGGCTGTTCTTGCATACACGTCGCAACCCAAAGATCCAGCGGGTCGCGAGCAAATTGTCTACCTCGCGGGCATTGACGAAGCGCGCTTCAAAAAAATGGTGGTGCCGGGAGATCAGCTAATTCTCGAAGTCACTGTCGACAAGATCAAGAGAAACATCGGCAAGTTCAAATGCCGCGCCACAGTGGACGGCCACCTGGCCGTTGAGGCAACGCTAATCGCCGCGCTGCAGGCGGGTTAGAGGCGCGCGATGGCCCAGGTTCATTCGTTATCTATCGTTCATCCGTCGGCGCAATTGGCTGACGATGTTGAAATTGGCCCGTTCTGCACCGTGGGTGCGGGCGTTGTTCTCGGGCCCAAGTGCCAGCTGATTTCGCACGTCGTGATCGACGGCGATACGCGCGTTGGCTCAGGCAACACGTTCTATCCGTTCTGTTCTATCGGCCTCGCGTCGCAGGACAAAAAGTACGCGAACGAATCCACTCGCGTTGAAATTGGCAATGACAACGTGTTCCGCGAAAGCTGCACCGTACATCGCGGGACGGCGCAGGACAAGGGCGTGACGCGGATCGGATCGCGTGGCCTGTTCATGGCCTATGCCCATGTTGCGCACGACTGTGTGCTCGGGGACGATGTGATTCTGGCTAATGCTGCGACGCTTGGCGGACACGTGCGCGTCGGCGACTGGGCCATCATTGGCGGGCTTGCCGGAGTGCATCAGTTCTGTCGCATCGGTGCGCACGCGATGGTCGGAGGTGCGTCCTGTGTGTTGCAGGATGTAGCACCTTATGTGTTGGGGCAGGGTAATCCGTTTTCGCTCAGCACCGTAAACGCCGAGGGCCTAAAACGACGTGGCTTTACGCCCGAAATGATCGCAGCGGTCAGGAACGCTTACAGAGTCGTATTTCGCAATAATTTGACGCTTAAAGACGCGATTGCCACACTGGTTGCCGAGCAGCCAACGCACAGTGCTGAGGTGCAGTCCGTGATCACGCCACTGCTTGATTTTCTGCAATCACCCGGACGAGGGCTTGCGCGGTAACTGATGGTTGATATTGTGATCGTCGCTGGAGAAACCTCCGGCGACCAGTTGGCCGCGAACCTTGTGCAACGTGTTCGAGCCTTACGTCCTGACATCAATTTTCACGGCATTGCAGGCCCCAATATGCGGGCCGCAGGTGTATCGACGTGGATCGATTCGGAGGCACTCGCCGTGCGTGGGTACGCCGAGGTGATCTCGGCGTTACCACGCATTCTGCGAGCCAAGCGCGAGCTGATCGCTAAAACTGAAGCGATGAAGCCGGCGCTCTTCATCGGCGTTGATGCGCCTGATTTCAATCTTCGTGTCGAGCGCGAATTGAAGTCGCGCGGCGTGCGCACGATGCACTACGTTTGCCCGTCATTCTGGGCCTGGCGACCCGAGCGCGCGGCGAAATTCAAGGACTCGGCCGATCATGTGCTGTGTCTGTTTCCATTTGAGCCGAAGTTGCTGGCTGAGCATTCGGTCGCAGCTACCTTCGTCGGGCATCCGCTGGCAAGCGCCCCGCTACGAACAGCGGATCGCGCGCGTTTGCGACGCAAGCTTGAGCATGGCGGCGAAGCTCCCCTTGCGCCGCTTATCGCCGTGCTACCGGGCTCCCGCGTGAGCGAGATCGAGTTGCACAGCGATTTATTCATCGACGTGATGTCACGGCTGGCCGAGCGCTTTCCGAAGTGTCATTTCGTAATTCCGCTGGTCACGCGCACGACGCGGGACCAGTTTGAAGTGGCCCTGTGGCGACGTGCGGAAGCGCTGGTGCCGCGCGTTCGATTGCTCTTCGGGCATGCTGATTTTGCGCTCCGTTCGGCCGATGTAGCGCTCGTCGCATCCGGCACCGCCACACTCGAAGCTGCGATGCTCGGCTGTCCGCAGGTCGTGAGCTACCGCGTGACCGGCCTCACGGCCGCGATTGTGATGAGGAAGCTCAACAGCAAGTTTGTGTCGCTGCCCAATATCATCGCGGGCGATTGGTGCGTGCCGGAACTGTTGCAAGATGCGGCAACGCCGGAGGCATTGACCAGCGCACTCGCGTCCCTCATTGTCCAGAGCAGGCTGCGGGCGCAGATGCAGGCGGCGTACTCGACGATGGGCGAAGCTCTGCGCGCGCCAAAGAATGGCGGTCATGATGCGCTGGCGATGGCCGTTCTGTCGCAACTGAGGAACTAATCTGTGAACTGCTGCGGCATTGACGAAGCCGGCCGCGGGCCCCTGGCGGGTCCCGTTTACGCCGCAGCGGTCGTGCTTGGCGCCAGCGGCGCAAAAATTGCCGGCATCGACGATTCCAAGCGACTCACAGCGCTCAAGCGTGATCGTCTGTCTGTAGAAATAAAGACACATGCGGCCGCCTGGGCGATTGCGTCAGCGAGCGCGGAAGAGGTGGATCGGCTGAACATTTTGCAGGCCACGATGCTCGCGATGTTTCGCGCTGTCAGTCAACTGCCGGAGGCGCTGATCGGGCGTATAGTGATTGACGGAACCCAGATACCGAAAGACCTCATGCCCTGGGCCAGCGAGCGCGGGTTTGTCGTGGTGGCGCAGCCGCGCGCGGACGCTGTGGTGCGTGAGGTCGGCGCAGCCTCAATCCTTGCGAAAACCGCCCGCGACGCCTACATGCTTGACGTTCACTCCCGCTTGCCGCAGTACGATTTCGCGGCGCACAAAGGGTACGGCACGGCGGTTCACATGGCAGCCCTTGCCGAGCACGGCCCGTGCGCTGAGCACCGCCGCAGTTTCGCGCCGGTGGCGCAGTGGCGATTGCTTTAGCGTGCGCTCTATCGTGAGGCGATGAACTTGCTGGCGTGAAACAACAGCGGCGCGCCGTCATGTGCCGACGCGCGCAGCACTTCACCGACAAAAAGCTCGTGGTCACCGACGCGGTGCACAGCGATTTTCTTGCACACAAAATAAGCCAGCGCGCCACGAATCAGCGGAGGCTCGCCTTTCACTTCCACGAGCGCGATGTCGACGAATCGGTCTGGCGCGCGGCTGGCAAATTGCTTCGCGATATGCGTCTGATGCGCCGCCAATACGCTCACGCTGAAGTGCGTAGCGTCGACAAAAATTCGGTGCAATCCGGAATTGACGCGAAGACTCCATT
>JAYWAQ010000269.1:0-1993 GCA_043782305.1 Burkholderiales bacterium | reverse complement strand
AAGCCCACTCGATTCGGCCCAATACGCACCTGCATCCAGCCGATAACCTTGCGCTCCCAAAGCGTCAGGAATGCCACGCACAACGTGATCGGCACCACGATCACGAGAATCTTGAGGAGCGTCCAGATCGCGTAACTGACACCGGGATATTCGGTGCCGATAAGCAGCTCTACAGGATTGCTCATGCGGCCTCCAGCGTGATCACAGCGGTTGCGTCACCCAGTTGCGCTGACACTTCTGTGGCGAAGGCAATGCGCACGGCCCCCGTTGGCACAGATTCGTCGATGGTGAGCGACGCGGTGGCTTGCACACCGCCCTGCTTTGCCGTAACCGAAGTACCTGGAGCCAGACCCAGTTGAATCGCAGTAGCGGCGTTAGTGCGGATGCGTGGCTGCTTGCCATAGGCCGAGATCGACAATGAATGACCGCGCCGAACCAGTGGATCAGCGTGATAAATCGGCGTATCGGCTACTCGTTCCAAACCCGCCACTGGACCCGACGACGCTTTGACGTCAGCCACTTTCGCGCCAAGCGCCGCGAAATCAACGCCAGCCATTGCGGTATTCCTCACGTCCTCGCTGGAATTAAACGCGCTGAAATCGGCACTGAGCAGGTCACCCAGGACTCGAAGCACTTTCCATCCCGGACGCGTCTCGCCCAGTGGACGCACAACAGCAGTGAATGACTGCACCGTGCCGTCCAGCGAAACGTAGGTGCCCGAAGTCTCGGTGAAAGGCGCGATGGGTAGCAGCACATCTGCGTACTCGCGCATCGCTTCACCAGCGAAAGCCGTGAGACAAACGACTTTGTCCGCCGCCTTAAGCGTTGCAAGCGCCGTCGCACCCAACGCGCTATCGCGTTCAGGTTCGCACCCAACCAGCAAAAAAGCCTTCGCACCGCCTGCCAGCGCGGCGGTCGCCGACAGCTGATTGCCGCTAGCAGCCGGCACAGCCCCGGCCACATAACCAGCAACCCCGCCACCAGCGAGTATCAAGCGGCCACACGTGCCGCCACACAGCGCGGCAATCGTATTGGCCAGCGCTTCAATTTGACTGGCATCCCGCTGCGACAAGGCAACATCGCCAATCAATACCGCTACTTTTTTGCCAGCAGCAAGCGACACTGCAATTTGCTGAGCGTCAACCGACGGCGTAACACCCGACAGCGTCGTTGTCGTTTCCAGTCGGGCAGCCAGCGCAATCGCAATGCCGGTTAACGATTCACAAACTTGTGATGGCTTGACAATGCTCTTTGCAGTCACAGGGCACAGCAGCACGTCATCGGTCGTGGCAACGATGGACAACACTGCGCCTTTTTTCACGCGCTGACGAATGCGCTGCGCGATGAGCGGCTGCTCCTGACGCAACGACGACCCGACCACGAGGAATCGATCAACAGTTGAGAGATCAGAAACTTTAAGGCCCATCCACGGCACGCCACCGCCCGCGTCCAGCGCCGGGTCGGTTACATGAAGACGATGATCGACAGACGCGCCACCCAACTGTTCCGCGAGTTTTACAGCGAGGCTTGCTTCTTCCAGAGTCGTGTGCGCGCCAAGCAGTATCGCCAGTTTTGACGCGCCATGCGCTTTGACACTGCTGGCAATCGAGTGCGAAGCTGCGGTGAGCGCGTCCTGCCACGAAGCCTGATGCCAGACGCCATCGGTCTTGACCATAGGCGACGTTAGGCGATCCTCGCTGTACAGGCCTTCGTAGCTGAAGCGGTCGCGATCCGAAATCCAGCACTCGTTGACGGCCTCATTTTCGCGCGGCAACACGCGCATCACGCGGTCACCCTTCACCTGCACCTGAATATTTGCGTTGAGTCCGTCATGCGGGCTCACCGATTTGCGACGTTGCAATTCCCAGGTCCGAGCACTGTACCGGAACGGCTTTGACGTCAACGCGCCCACGGGGCACACGTCAATCATGTTGCCGGAGAGTTCGGAATCCACCGAATTGCCAACAAAGGAAAGAATCTCCGAGTGCTCGCC
>JAYWAQ010000268.1:0-5592 GCA_043782305.1 Burkholderiales bacterium | reverse complement strand
CCGAAGTATGCCGGTCTGGACAAGGTCAACCCCGGCTCGCTGATTCTGTCGGCCGAAATGATGTTGCGGCACATGGGCTGGACCGAGGCGGCGGACTTGATCATCAAATCGATTGAAGCCGCGATTGGCGACAAGGTCGTCACCTATGACTTCGCGCGTTTGATGGAAGGCGCGAAAGAGGTATCGTGTTCCGCCTTCGGGGACGCGATGATTGCGCGGATGTAAATCCGGATCGCTACAAAAAAAGAGGGCCGCGATTGCGGCCCTTCTTTATTGCTCCCCCGAATTCGATTCAACGAATCGGGTGCGCCCACAGCGTTACTGCGGTGGGTTTTGAATGTTGGATGCCTGCTTGCCTTTTGGGCCCGGCACAACTTCGAAGGCTACCTTTTGGCCTTCTTTCAACGAACGGAATCCGTCCATCTGGATCGCCGAGAAATGCGCGAACACGTCATCGGTGCCGTCATCGGGCTTAATGAAGCCAAACCCCTTGGCGTCGTTAAACCATTTCACTGTGCCTGTTGTCATAAAAATACTCCCTACTGCATAAAGCTTGTTTTGGTTGGTGACACACACATACAGCGCCAGAAGGGGACCCCCCGCATCTGACCCCAGAGCGCCTGCCTACTGTCGTTGTACAGTTATACAACCCTATTAGTCAAGCGGATAATTAATATTTCAATGAATGTTCACAGCCGTACGAGGTTTTACAGCCACCATCGGGCCGGTTGCGAAACCGGGATTGGCATGCCGTATGCTCTTGAAATCCGCGTTTCGCAACCGATATTCATTGGTTAATGAGAAATAACTTTCATGATTTGCGTCGGCGCTCGAAAATCACGAAAGTCAGTAACAAGCAAACACAGCATGGCAGTTCACTCACCCCGCTCTAACCCAAACGATGGTTCGGTGCTCGAAGCCGAACGCGTCAGTACCAAGCCGCCTCCGATGTATCGGGTGCTGCTCCTGAACGACGATTACACGCCGATGGATTTTGTGGTCGGCGTATTACAGCAGGTGTTCATGCTCACCCGTGAGCAGGCCACGCAAGTGATGTTGCAGGTGCATCGCACGGGCGTTGGCACCTGTGGTGTTTTCACCAAAGAAGTGGCGGATACGAAGGTCTCGCAGGTCCAAGAGCTGGCCGAGGCACATCAGCATCCGCTTCAGTGTACGATGGAGCCTAACTAGTGTTTTCGTTGGTGACGATCACGTCAAAAACGGAGCGCATGCAGGTAGGCGAATCCACCAACGCTGCTATCGTGCAGCCGTGGATACGAGAGTTACGAGCCGACGATTCGTCGACAGCAAGGCAGTTCAAATGATCGCGCAAGAGTTAGAAGTCAGTTTGCACATGGCATTTGTCGAAGCCCGGCAGAAGCGCCATGAATTCATCACGGTTGAGCATCTACTGCTCGCCATGCTCGACAACCCGAGCGCGGCGGAAGTGTTGCGTGCCTGCGCCGTGGATCTTGACGAGCTGCGCACCGCGCTCGCCAACTTCATCAACGAACATACGCCCCGCTTGCCACAGAACAGCGAGAGCGACACCACGCCTACACAAGGCTTCCAGCGCGTCATTCAGCGCGCGATTTTGCATGTGCAGTCGTCGGGCAAAAAAGAAGTGACTGGGGCCAATGTGCTCGTCGCGATTTTTGGCGAGAAGGATTCGCATGCGGTGTACTTCCTGAATCAGCGCGGTGTCACGCGTCTGGACGTCGTGAACTACATCAGCCACGGCATCAGCAAAGTACCAAAAGACAAGAACGAAAAAGCCGAGGCCGGTGAAGGCGAAACCGCGAAGGAAGAAGCACCGCAAGGCGCGCTTGAGAACTTCACGGTCAACCTGAACGCGCAGGCCAAAGCCGGCAAGATCGACCCGATGATTGGTCGTGCCAATGAGCTTGAGCGGCTCGTGCAAATCCTCTGCCGTCGTCGCAAAAATAATCCGCTCCTTGTGGGCGAAGCAGGCGTGGGCAAAACCGCCATCGCAGAAGGCCTCGCCAAACGCATTGTTGATAAAGAAGTTCCGGATGTGCTGGCCGATTGCGTGGTGTACTCGCTCGACATGGGTGCGCTACTCGCGGGCACTAAATATCGCGGTGATTTCGAGGCGCGTCTGAAGGCGGTGCTCAAGCAGCTGTCAGAGAAGGCCAACGGCATCCTGTTCATTGACGAAATTCACACCATCATCGGCGCAGGTGCCGCGAGTGGCGGCACGCTGGACGCATCGAATCTGTTGAAACCGGCTCTTGCGAATGGTGGCCTGAAATGCATTGGCGCAACGACTTACTCTGAATTCCGTCAGGTGTTCGAAAAGGACAACGCGCTCGCGCGTCGCTTCCAGAAAATTGACGTGGTCGAGCCTTCCATCAGCGAAACGGTTGAAATTCTGCGTGGCCTGAAAACGAAATACGAAGCCCATCACAACGTCAAATATTCACCCGCTGCGATCACCGCTGCGGCGGAATTGTCGGCGCGCCACATCAATGACCGCCATCTGCCCGACAAGGCCATCGACGTGATCGATGAGGCTGGCGCCGCACAAAAAATTCTGCCGAAATCAAAGCAGAAGAAAACCATTGGCAAGAGCGATATCGAGGATATCGTCGCAAAAATTGCCCGCATTCCAGCGAAAAATGTGTCGACAGACGACCGCAACAGTTTGAAGACGCTTGATCGTGACCTGAAGAACGTGGTTTACGGTCAGGACAAAGCAATCGAAGCGCTCGCGTCGGCTATCAAGATGGCGCGCAGCGGCTTAGGCAATCCACGCAAGCCGATTGGCTCGTTCCTGTTCTCCGGCCCGACCGGTGTTGGCAAGACGGAGGTCGCGCGCCAGCTGGCGTTCAGCCTCGGCGTAGAGCTTCTGCGCTTCGACATGAGCGAATACATGGAGCGTCACGCGGTCAGCCGTTTGATCGGCGCGCCTCCGGGCTACGTTGGTTACGACCAGGGCGGACAGTTGACCGAAGGCGTCACCAAGAATCCGTACTGTGTACTCTTGCTCGACGAAATCGAAAAGGCGCATCCGGACATCTACAACGTGTTGTTGCAGGTAATGGATCACGGCACGTTGACCGACAACAATGGTCGCAAGGCGGACTTCCGCAATGTGATCATCGTGATGACGACGAACGCCGGCGCTGAAACGCTGACCAAGAACGTGATCGGCTTCAACAACACCAAAGAAGTCGGCGACGAGATGGAAGCCATCAAGCGCATGTTCACGCCCGAGTTCAGAAACCGACTCGACGCGACGATCAGCTTTGGCGCGCTCACGCATGACGTCATCTTGAAGGTCGTCGACAAGTTCCTGCTCGAACTCGAAGGCCAGCTGCACGAGAAGAAGGTCGATCCCGAGTTCTCGCAAGCGCTGCGTGACTACCTCGCCAAGAAGGGTTTCGACCCGCAGATGGGCGCACGTCCGATGGCCCGCCTCATCCAGGACACGATCCGTCGTGCGCTGGCCGACGAACTCCTGTTCGGCAAACTGGTCGGTGGCGGCAAGGTCATGATCGACATCGATGTGGACGCCAAAGGCGATGGCAAAGTCAAACTTTCCTTCCCGGAAAACGACGTGCCGAAAGAGGCTGCGGAAGAGGCGACGGTGTAGTTACAACCGCCTTGACCATGAAAAACGGCAGCCTTGGCTGCCGTTTTTATTGAGTCTCCGATCTACAGCTTTTAGCTGGAATGGCTGCTAAATTTGGGCTAGGGAGCCAATAAATCCATTGTTAACTATTCAGAAATCTTCCAACACGCCCTTATTAAATAAGCGTCGCAGCGGAAAGCTGAATGAGGTTCGTGCCATTGATCAAGCGTGTTTGCCTCAGAATTATCGGTCGCAAGCCTTCTTAGAAGGCGGTGTGTATTCCATCTTGAAATTGGCCGCGTAGCTTTTGATCGTTCCCAAGCCCACCGTTTCGCGCGCGGCGTCGATGGCGACTTCGTCTTCGTTCTCGATGAGTTGCCACGCGTAGCCGCCGCCTTTCAGGAAGCAGAGTTGGCTTGCGTAGCGTTGCGGTCGTTTGTTGCGGACGTGGATTCTGTCTTCGAGCGTCGCCACTTGGCTTGGCTGCGCTTGTTTGGAGGCCGCAGCTTTCTGTAGCATGCGCAGATAGCTTTCCTGCACCACAAGTTCTGCGTGTTGCACGATCAAAAAGGCAGCGAGCGAGGCGCGCTGGCCAACTGCGTCGATGCCTGGCCAGCCGACCTTGCAGACGATCGAGTCAAGCAGTTTGACATTGTCGAGATCAATCTTTTGTTGAACTTGGAGCAGTTTTGAGCGTTCCAGTGGTTCGGTAGGTGCCGCACTACTGCTTTGCAGTCGCGTGCGAAACTGTTGATCGCGTTCTAGTGCTGACTCCAGTTGTGTTTTCGCGTCCGCTATCGAGCCGTCAAATTTCGCCGTTGTAACGCAACGCTCGCCCAAGCCCACCGCTGACGCAGTGAACGCCATTGCGCACGATACAAACACCGCCGCCATGCAGCGTGAGCGACGTGGTGCCCGCGCGCCAACTTTCAACGGTTAAGCCAAGCGCTTGATCAAACTAGACGTGTCAAATCGCGCCCCGCCCATCTGCTGCACGTCAGCATGAAACTGATCAACAAGCGCCGTGACTGGCAACCGCGCGCCGTTGCGCCTGGCCTCATCCAGACAAATGCCCAGATCCTTCCGCATCCAGTCAACCGCAAAGCCAAAATCAAATTTGCCGTCGACCATCGTGGTGCCACGATTTTCCATTTGCCAGCTTTGCGCGGCACCTTTGCTAATGACGTCGAGAACGAGCTTGGCGTCGATGCCAGCTTTTTGCGCAAACGCGAGGCCTTCGGCAAGGCCCTGCAAGAGGCCCGCAATGCAGATCTGGTTGACCATTTTGGTGAGTTGCCCTGCGCCGCTCGGTCCCATCTGGGTGACGGCTTTGGCGTAAAGCGCGAGCACGGCTTTTACTTTGTCAAACGCCGCCTCATCGCCACCACACATTATGGTCAGCTTGCCGTTTTCCGCACCTGCCTGCCCGCCGGAAACGGGTGCGTCAATGAAGTGTTTGCCCGCTTTGGTCGCCTCTGCGTAAACCTCGCGCGCGACGTCGGCGGACGCGGTCGTGTGATCGACGAGCACGGCGTTAGCTCCCAGACCCGCAAGGGCACCATCAGCGCCATAGATTACCGAGCGCACGTCGTGGTCGTTACCGACGCACATCATCACGATGTCCGCCCCCTGCGCCGCTTCGCGAGGCGTCACTGCCGACGCACCGCCATAGGTGGCAACCCACTTCGCAGATTTCTCGGCGTTACGGTTGTACACGGTGACGCTATGGCCACCGTTTTGCAAATGGCCGGCCATGGGATAACCCATCACGCCCAAACCAAGGAATGCCAATTTCATCGAATGTCCCCAACGGGTTGTTTGTCGAAACGAAGCTTCATCGCGCAGATCGCGACTGAAAGCAGGAAGGTGATGGCGTTCGCCACGATGATCGACATCGAGCCGACCATGAAGCCGTAGCAAAGCCACAAAAACGTGCCCATCGTGAACACGGACGCCATGCCCCACGACAGATCGCGTGCCGAGCGCGTGTGCCAGAT
>JAYWAQ010000267.1:0-1994 GCA_043782305.1 Burkholderiales bacterium | reverse complement strand
CCGAACGCATGCGAAAAATGCCGCAGTTTGAAGCGTTGGTGTTGACGCATGCGGTGGCGCGGGACGGTGAGGTCGAACTCAAGGCGTGGTTAGCCAATAAGGCGAGTGACGCTGATGAGCGAGAGGCTGCTCTTGCTGAACTTGCAATGCACATGGCTGAGCTGCCACGATTGAAGGACGCCTCTGCGTTCGCCCGACAACAGCGAGCGTTCACCTTTGAGCAACCCGTCAGTCCAAACATTGAGTCCGCTGCGGATCTTGCGCGAGTCCTTGAAATTTCAGTCGATGAACTCGACGCCGCAGTAAGGCGAAGCCAACAACGGCATGCCTATCACCTGCTGATCATGCAAAAAAGCAGTGGCGGCATTCGTGTGATCGAGCAGCCGACCGATGCGCTGCGGGTGTTGCAGCGACGCATTCTTCGCCACATTCTGAGTGTGGCCACGCTGCATCCCGCTGCGCACGGCTTTGTTCGCGGGCGTTCTGTGGTGACCCATGCGGCGCTGCATGTCGGAAAGCGCTACCTACTGCGGCTGGACATCGCCGACTTTTTCACGTCAATCACAGCGGGCCGCGTCCACAGTGCGTTCCTGAGACTGGGCTTACAGCCGCGCGTCGCGACCACACTAACAGCGCTCACGACATCCGTGCAGAACGCGAGTACGTTGCGTGCTGCCCTCCGCCGCGATAGCTCGAACCATTCGTCAACCGTCGTGAACGACTGGGTTCGAGGTTCGCAGGAGACACTGTGCGTGCCGCATCTGCCGCAAGGTGCACCCAGTTCACCCTTGCTTGCCAACTGGATTGCGCATCGACTCGACCAGCGTCTGACCGGCCTTTCCGCTGTGTGGCGGATGAGCTACTCGCGCTACGCGGATGACCTGACTTTTTCGACTGACGAGACGAGCTTCAACCGTGTTCGCTTCATCGGCATGGTTCGCGACATTGTCGCGTCTGAAGGCTGGATTCTTAACGAGAGAAAGACGCTGGTGATGCCACAGTCAGACCGACAGCGCGTTACCGGGATCGTCGTCAACGAATCAATGAATCTTTGCAGAAGAGATTTTGACGCACTGAAATCGGCCGTGCATCGCTACACAACCGCGCCGTTGCCTGAGGCGGCGATCCGTGCGCAACTGCTGGGCCGCATCGCGTGGCTCGCCCGCTTTCGCCCTCAACGAGCCGCGAAACTCATGACAAAATTATTTGCAGCAGGTTTGAGGTAGCGTGCGTTACATGACGGTATCTGCTGCGGCGGCGAGCGCCACCAATTCAGCGCCTTCTTTCACCTGCTCTTTCGCTGCAAAGTAAATCGCCTCGACCACGCCATCAAGCGGCGCGACGATGGTGTGCTCCATCTTCATCGCCTCCATGATGATGAGCGGTTGCCCTTTCTTCACGGCATCACCGACCGTGACCAGCACGCTCACAACCGAGCCTGGCATCGGTGCGGTCAGGTGCCCGCCATGACCTTCGTCTGCCTCTGGCGGGGCGTAGAGATCCACCGCGTCAAATTCATAGCGCTCACCGGCGAGGAGCACTACGCGGTGCATGCCGGCGCACAGAACGCGCGCCGTGAACTGCGTCTCCCCGAGCATCACTGTGACGTGCTCGCCGTCGACGCGCCCAACTGCGCAAGGCGTGCTGTTCGGCAAGCGCAGAATAAAGCTGTTTCCGCTCGGCACGATGCCAACCGCGTAGCGCAACTCGCCCTGCACATACTCAAAGTCGATGCTGTTGCCGGGCTGGTTCGGCCAGAACCCATCAGCCAATGCCCACGGCGAAGTGGGTTCACCAGCAATGCGCGATGCGGCGCGAGTCGCGTCGCGAGCCGCTGACCACTCGACCAATGCGCAGGCCGCGAGCGCTGCGTCTGTCGGCACGGGCAACGGCGGCAATAAATCAGCGGCGTAGCGTCCAATAAATCCCGTATCAATGTCGCCCGCAGCAAACGCAGGGTGACGCGAGACGCGCTGCAAAAACTCAACGTTGTT
>JAYWAQ010000266.1:0-1995 GCA_043782305.1 Burkholderiales bacterium | reverse complement strand
ACGTCGCGCTGATTGCGCTGCGCTTGTATGCGAAGCGCCCAGAGCTGTTTCAGTAGCAGGCGATCACAGGCGATCCGCGAATGCAAGTCATCAATGCCTGTCACGCATGGTGTTTCACGCAATTTGCGACCTACGCTTTGCTGTTCAAGAAGCGTGAAATTGCGCTCCACCACTACAACAAGATTCTCGCGCGACAGCCGCAGCACGTGCTGACGCTGTCGCGTATCGCCTTTCTGCACGCGGAGGACGGAGATCGCCCGCGCGCGATTGCCGGGTTTGAGCGTGCGCTCACGATCAACGAAAACGACGCTAATTGCTGGTTCAACCTTGGCTTTTTGCTTCAGCAAAACGGTGATCACGCGCGTGCACTCGAGGCGTTCAATCGCTCAACCCAAATCAACGAACGCCATGACCGCGCCTGGTACGGTTCAGGCTTGTCATTGATTGCTTTGGGTCGGCTCGAAGACGCCATTGCGTCGCTGCAAAAAAGCGCGGAGTTGCAGCCGATGAGTCCGTTCTGCCCTATGGCGTTGGCGCGAACCTTTTTCAAATTGGGCCAGCATGAGCGCTGTGAAAAAGAGATGCGCAAACTGATGGGATTTGATCCCCAAAATGCTGCGGTACTTGAAGACGAAACCGGCATCAGGATTGGCGTTGATCGCTGGTGGCAACGCTAGCACCGGCGACACAGGTACATTGTGCAGGATGCAACTCCCATTGACTAATCAACAAAGTCGGTTACGCTCCATCTGACAAACGTAAGTATTCCGTCAGTTTCGACTTTGACTGACCGGCGATGCACTAGGCGGGAAGTGACTGGGCGCAGATCATCAGGGGGAAAGACGCATGCAATTGACCGACGGGCATCGTGAATACTGGCGGCGAAACCTCCGCATCACGACCGTTTTGATGTCGATCTGGTTCGTCGTCACTTTCATCGTTGCCTATTTCGCGCGCGAACTCTCAAGTTTTATTTTTTTTGGCTGGCCGTTCTCGTTCTGGATGGCAGCGCAAGGGGCGTTGATTGTTTACTGTGTGCTCATCTGGTACTACGCACGCACCATGAATCGGCTCGATCACGAATACGGCGTTGACGAGACCGAAGAATAATGGGGTACGTCTCGACCCAGAAAGCGTTTACGGCGCAGCTTAAAACCGTCTACATCTGGTACACGGTTGGCTTTCTCTGCTTCGTGGTGGCGCTCGCGCTGCTGGAGCAAATGGGTATGCCGCGCACATGGATCGGCTACATATTTTTGCTGGCGACGGTGGTGCTGTACGCGGGTATTGGCGTGCTCAGCCGAACCTCTGACGCAGCGGAATATTATGTGGCTGGTCGTCGTGTGCCCGCCGTCTTCAACGGCATGGCGACCGGCGCGGACTGGATGTCAGCGGCGTCCTTCATCGGCCTCGCCGGAACGCTCTATCAGCAAGGCTATTCAGGGCTTGCTTTCATCCTGGGCTGGACAGGCGGCTACGTGCTTGTCGCGCTTTTTCTTGCGCCTTACCTGCGCAAGTTCGGGCAGTTCACGATCCCCGATTTTCTGGGCGCGCGCTACGGCGGCAATGTGCCGCGCTTCGTGGGTATTGCGATCACTATTTTGTGTTCGTTTGTTTATGTGGTTGCACAGATTTACGGCGTGGGATTGATCACGGCGCGACTAACGAATCTCTCATTCGAGGTTGGCGTATTTGTGGGTCTGGCGGGCATTCTGGTGTGCTCGTTTTTAGGGGGAATGCGTGCGGTCACCTGGACGCAGGTGGCGCAGTACATTGTGCTGATTGTGGCCTACATGATTCCGGTGGTGTGGTTGTCAATCAAGCACACTCATATCCCCGTGCCGCAGCTGGTTTACGGCAGCGTGCTTGAGAAAGTCACCGCGCGCGAAGAGCAGTTATTGAAGGACCCGAAAGAGATCGAAGTTCGCAAAATATTCGCTGACCGGGCAGCGAGCGCGGAGCTCAAACTTAAAGGCCTGCCGGGCTCGTTTGCCA
>JAYWAQ010000265.1:0-5603 GCA_043782305.1 Burkholderiales bacterium | reverse complement strand
ATCGCTCGCGCCTTGTCGGCGGTCACGGTGGTGATGATGTCGGCACCGAGCACCGCCTCGCCCACACTTTCACACACCACGAGTTTGAAGCCGAAGGGTTGCAGGTTCGCCACCAGCTTGGCCGTTGCCCCGCGATCAACGTCATAGAGCCGCAGGGTATCGATGCCCACGAGGTACTTAAATGCGAGCGCCTGAAATTCGCTTTGCGCGCCATTGCCGATCAGTGCCATCACGCGGCTGTCCGGGCGCGCCAGCGACTGGGCTGCAAGCGCAGACATTGCGGCGGTGCGCAGCGCCGTGGTGATCGTCAGTTCAGAGAGCAGCAGTGGCGCGCCGGTGTCCACGTCGGCATAAACGCCAAACGCCATCACCGTTGACAGGCCAAGGCTCGTGTTCTTGGGATGGCCGTTGACATACTTGAACGCATAGCGGTGATGGTCGGAAACGGGCATCAGCTCAATCACGCCAAACTCGGAGTGGTTGGCGACGCGCGCCGATTTGTCGAAATCGCCCCAGCGCGAAAAATGCTCGCGGATGTTGGCTGCGATGCGTTTCAATGAAAACTCAAGCCCGACTTTGCGCACCAGCGCTGCGGCTTCAGGGGCGCTCAGGTAGAGCGTACCCGTGGCGGAGAACTGGTTGACGGCGGAATTTGTCATGGCGTGTGGCGCAACATCGTGCGATCTGAGGGATTACCAAGAATTTTGGCGTATCTTCGTATCAACCACAATAGCAATATATGCACGTTTTGATTATAGTATTGTGCAAAATGACAATACAAATTATCATTTTGCACATGGATCAAACTGATACTGCCCTGATCGCCTTGTTGCGACAAAACGCCCGGCTGACGGTCGCCGTTCTGGCGAAGAAGCTCAAGGTCTCGCGCGGCACGGTGACCAATCGCCTGCGCAAGCTCGAAGACGATCAGGTCATCGTTGGCTACACCGTCAAGTTAAAGCCCGACGCCGAGCCCGAACGCATTCGCGCCTGGATGGGCGTGCTCGTCGACGGCAACCGCACGCTGGCGGTTGTGCAAAGCCTTTTGGGTGAGCCGCGTGTGGTGTCGTTGCACGATACCAATGGCCGCTGGGATCTGTGGGCGGAGCTGGAGGTCAGCTCGATGGTCGAGCTGTCGCAGCTGCTCGAACGGGTTCGCCTCATCAGCGGCATTCGCAATACCGAGACTAGTATCTTGCTGTCGAGTTTCCGCTAGTTGCAGGGCTGACGTCACCGTCCGAAGCGCATGCGACAACATATAGCTTTTTCTTGTGGACCCTATTGCATAAGGGCTAACCGCCCAAAAATTTCATAGTCGACATTCGCCCCTTTTCGGCTCTAGCCCCAATTCAATCTGGGCTGCACGGAAAAGCTGAGTCGTTCTCATTTGGTAAAGTGGGTTCAAACCGGTAGCAAACCGCCGTCCTTCACCTCTTCAATCACCGCGTAGGTTCGCGTCTCCCGCACTCCGGGAAACTGCCACAGCCGCCGACTCGCAAACTCGCGATACGCCTCCATGTCAGCCACGCGCAGCTTGATCAGGTAGTCGAACCCACCGGCGACCATGTGACATTCCGCAATCTCAGGATGCGTCAACACCGCCGCTTTGAACGCGTCGAAAATGTTCGGTGTCGTGCGGTCCAGCAACACCTCGACAAACACGGTCATGCCGCATCCGAGTTTCGCCGGACTCAGGCGCGCCTCATAACCCAGAATGAAACCGTCGCGCTGCAAGCGCTGCGTGCGCGCGAGCACGGCGGTCGGCGACAACGATACCACCTCCGCGAGCTTCAAATTGCTGATGCGGCCATCCTTCTGCAGGGCGGACAGGATTTTTCGGTCAATGGCGTCGATTTCAGGCATGCTGGCAGATATTTATGCGGCGAATACGACAAATTTTAGTGAATAAATAATCATCAGTCTCCATAAGATAGCGATCTATTCAGTATTCCGTCAAAGCGAGCCGCCATGCGCCTGCCCAACCCGTACCGTGAAGAACTCGCCATCGTCCGCCGTAATGTCGACGCCGCGTCCGCCGCGCTCGACTGGCCGCGAATCATCGACACCGCCCGACCGTGGGTGACCGCCGTGCGCGACAACCCTCCGCCGTTCTGGGCGATGGAGAGCTTGCTCAAGGAGTATCCGATCTCGAAGCCGGAAGGACTCGCGCTGATGCGACTGGCGGAAGCTCTGCTGCGGGTTCCGGATTCGGCAACCGCGATTGCATTGACGGCGGACCAGCTCGGTCGCGCGAACTTCGATGGTTCGGGTGACGGCGTTATGGCGCGGTTGTCGAATTCGGTGATTGCGTTGTCGAAAAAAACACTGCCCGACGCCGATCATCCGCCCGGTCTGCTGGGCAAACTTGGCGCAAAAACAGTGGTCGCCGGAACGCTTCGCGCCGTGCAATTGCTCGCCAAACAATTCGTACTCGGGCAGACGATTGAAGAAGCCCTCGCTGAATCTAAATCGCAACGTCGCGACGCCAACTATCTGCGCTTCAGCTTCGACATGCTCGGCGAAGGCGCCCGCACGATGGAGGATGCGGATCGTTACTTTGCGAGTTACGAACATGCGATCAAACGGCTCGCCAGCGCAAAATCGTCGACCCCGAGCGCGGGGCCCGAAGACTCTGACGGCATCTCCATCAAGCTCTCCGCGCTGCATCCGCGCTACGAAGACGCTCAGCATGATCGGGTGATGAAGGAGCTTTTACCGCGCGTATGGCAGCTCTGCGAGCGCGCCGCGGCGGCGCAAATCAATTTGACGATTGATGCGGAAGAAGTTGATCGACTCGAGCTTTCGCTTGATGTGTTCGAAGCGCTGCTAAAACAAATCCAGACCACGTGCCCGCAATGGCGCGGGTTTGGCCTTGCATTGCAGGCCTATCAAACACGTTCACTCGAACTCATCGAGCACGTCGGCTCACTGGCACGTAAGTACAACGTATGCCTCATGTGTCGTCTCGTCAAAGGCGCGTACTGGGACAGCGAAATCAAGCGCGCGCAGGAGATGGGCATGCCTGCGTACCCGGTGTTCACGCACAAGCACCATTCCGATTCGAGCTATCTGGCCTGCGCCGCGTCGCTGCTCAAGCAAAAGGATGCATTCTTTCCGCAATTCGCCACGCACAACGCGGGCACCATCGCCGCGATTTTTCAGATGGCGAAGCGCTTTGACGCACCATTCGAATTGCAGCGACTGCACGGCATGGGAACCGGCGTGTATCGCGAATTGCTCAAATCGCATCCGAAGCAAACGCTACGCGTATACGCGCCCGTCGGTTCCCACGGCGATTTGCTCGCCTACCTCGTTCGCCGCCTGCTGGAAAACGGCGCGAACTCTTCGTTCGTACATCAGCTGGCCGACGACGATGTGCCGGTGGAAACCTTGCTCGAATCACCGCTACATGTCACCGAAGCGCAGCAATTTCCGTTGCCGCAAAACATTCTCGCGCCACGCGTCAATAGCATGGGCGTTGATCTCACCGTTGAGACGATGCGCGAACCTCTGTTCGCTGCGTTGCAATCAACAACGATCTCGCGGCCTGCCGATGCATCCGCTGCGCAGAGCAACGAAGCCATGCAATCAGCCCACGCCGCATTCGCAACATGGCGCGACGTGCCTGTGGCCGACCGCGCCGCAATGCTGCGCCGTGCCGCCGACAGTCTGCAAGCCGAACTCCCACGCTTCTGCGCTTTGCTCGTGAAGGAAGCCTTCAAAACCTGGGGCGATGCGGTTGCCGAGGTCCGTGAAGCGATCGATTTCCTGCGCTACTACGCCGATGAAGCGGAGCGCATCTGTGCGCCCATCGCTCTGCCCGGACCCACTGGTGAGAGCAACATGCTCTACCCACGCGGTCGCGGCGTCTGGGTGTGCATCAGTCCATGGAATTTCCCGCTGGCGATTTTTATGGGGCAGGTCGCGGCCGCGCTGGTAACGGGTAACACCGTCGTCGCCAAGCCCGCAGAGCAGACGCCGGTTGTGGCTCAGGAAGCCGTCAAACTGCTTCATGCAGCGGGTATCCCCGTGAAGGCGTTGCAAGTCGTGACTGGCCTCGGTGAAACGGTCGGCGCGACGCTGGTCACGCACCCCGCCGTCTCCGGCATCGTGTTCACCGGCTCAACGCAGGTCGCCAAAATCATCCAGCGCAGTCTCGCCAGCAAGGATGGCCCCATCGTGCAGCTGATCGCGGAAACGGGTGGTATCAACGCGATGCTGGTGGACTCAACCGCGCTTCCGGAGCACGTTGTAGACGCAGTGGTGCAATCGGCATTCCGCTCGGCGGGACAGCGCTGCTCGGCGCTGCGTCTGCTTTGCCTGCATGAAGAAATTGCAGACAAAGTGATTCACATGCTGCATGGCGCTGCGAAAGGACTCACGACGGGCGATTCATCGCAACTGGCTACTGACGTTGGCCCACTCATTGATCGCGAAGCGTTCGACGGAATTTCCGCGCATATCGCGCGCCTCGGCGGCACCGCTGCCACGGCAAGCGCCACACACAATCTCGTCGCGCCACAACTGTTTGAAGTCCCCACAATCTCCAGCGTCACGCAGGAAATCTTCGGCCCCGTTCTGCAAGTCGTTCGCTGGAGCGGCGATCCGCATGCGGTGATCGACCAGATCAACGCGCTCGGTTTTGGCCTGACGCTCGGCATTCAAACCCGCATCGACAGCCGCGCCGAGAGCCTCGCGCACCGTGCCCACGTCGGCAACATCTACATCAACCGCAATATCATCGGAGCGGTGGTCGGCGTGCAGCCGTTCGGCGGCGAAGGTCTGTCAGGCACCGGGCCGAAGGCGGGCGGCCCGTTCTATCTGCCGCGCTTTATCGGCGAGCAGACGGTCACGATCAACACCGTCGCTGCGGGCGGAAATGTCGCCCTGCTGGTGGCATAACTCGTGCAGCGAGTATGCGGACTAGGGATATCGGCATAACCGAGTGCATTGATTCAGTGCAGAATTAACCCATAAGTAGTAGCGAACAGGCGCTTGTGGGCTTCAGGGAGGAAGCCCTCATCGCGTCGGCTACCTCTAACGATTACTTTTAAAAAGCGGGGATGACATAGTTATGGACGTATTGCTCCAGCAAATCGTCAATGGTCTGGTCGTAGGCAGCGTATACGCGCTGGTTGCACTCGGCTATACGATGGTTTACGGTATTTTGCAGCTCATTAACTTCGCGCACGGCGAAATTGTGATGATTGGTGGGCTGACTTCGCTTTTCGCGTCGAAGGGTTTGCTCGCGATGGGCGCGCCTCCGCTTCTGGCGCTGCTGTTGGCGATTCTGGCTGCGATGATCGCCTGCGCGATTGTTGGCGTGTTGATCGAGCGCATCGCTTATCGACCGCTGCGCAGCGCGCCGCGACTGGCCCCGCTGATTACGGCCATCGGCGTATCGATCCTGTTGCAGCAATTGGCCATTCTCGTGTTCGGCCGCAACTACTTCTCGTTCCCCGAGCTGATCTCCAAAGCGCCTATCGTACTGGGTCACGTCACGGTGACGTTGAACGAAATCGTCATCCTGCTGACTTCATTTGGCTTGATGGCCGGACTGCTCTGGCTGGTGCACAACACCAAGGTGGGCACCGCCATGCGCG
>JAYWAQ010000264.1:0-1998 GCA_043782305.1 Burkholderiales bacterium | reverse complement strand
TCAGTCGTTCAAGGAGGCAAAGCCTTACATCGTCGACTCAGCTAGAGAAGCTAGTTATACGAGCCTGACCGCGTCGCCGCACGGCCCGCTGGATAGCGGTCTGGTGCGCAGGGCTACGAAAGTCCGCATCATCATCCGACATTAATCTCGTAAAACGCAAGCGTTGACAATGGGGTGAATCCGAGGCGTTCGAGGATGGGCCTGCTCTCCGGACTCGCTTCGACTGCGAGGTACTTTGCACCGCGTTCACGCGCGGCTTGCGCACGTACCGTGAGCATCCGGGTATAGGCATGCTGGCGGCGCCATGCGGCTTTGGTCGTGCCGCCGCAGAGGAGTGCGAACGGCGCACCGGGCGCGTGGAACATGTAGCCGGAGGTGACGGGATTGTCACTGTCGAAGCCCGCGAAAAAAGCTATGCCGGGTTCATGCTTTTCGATCAGCGCGCGGTAATCGTCGACATAGCGGGAATTGGGTGCGTCTGGCCACACGTTGTCCCAGATATCCTGATAGGCGTCGAGTTCGTTCGCGGTAACAAGTTCGCGCACGATGAGGCTCGACGAAGTGTGTTTCTGCGCAGTTGCCAGTGCGTCTATGAGCGCCTGCACGGGTGTCGCCATCAGCGTGCAATGATCATTCTCGGCGCAGCCGCGACCAATGAGGTGCTCGCGCAGTTCATCATGCGTCGTATCGTGCGCGTAGAGCTTCCACATGAGCACTTTGGCGTGGCCGCGCACAGCGGCGAATTCTGCATCGGCGGAGACGGCTACGTCCGACTGCCGGAAGTCGTGCCACATGAGGTAGCGCTGACTGCCGGTGGTCGTCGTGCAGCGCGTGACGGTCGGCGTGATTTCTCGCGAACATCCAGCGATTTGTACGTTGCGACGCATGGTGTCGTCGTAAAGGGCGAGGAGGGCGGTGGGTGTCACGGGATTAATTGGGGGCTGATTTCGAGTGCTGGCCCCCTCTCCCTTGAGGGAAGAGGGTTGGGGAGAGGGTGACGATCGCTTGGGGGGCAACGCTGGCGCTTCGAATCCGCAAACCCCTCACCCTGGCCCTCTCCCTCAAGGGGAGAGGGGACTAAAAACCTCGCCGAGGGGACAAGGACTACATCACGCTGTACACCGGTCCGCCGCCGCCCTCAGGCGTCACCCAGTGAATGTTTTGCAACGGATCCTTGATGTCGCAGGTTTTGCAATGGACACAGTTTTGCGCGTTGATTTGCAGGCGCTTCCCGGGCGCCGCCCCGGGGATTGTTTCGTCGTCAACAAACTCATACACACCGGCCGGACAATAGCGTGCTACCGGCCCCGCATAGCGCGTGAGATTGACTTTCACGGGAATTGACGCGTCGCGCAATTGCAAATGCACGGGCTGATTCTCTTCGTGATTAGTGTTGGACAGAAACACCGAGGTGAGCTTGTCGAACGTGATCACGCCGTCGGGTTTCGGGTACGCGATTTGCGGCATTTGATCGGCGGGTTTCAGGTATTCGTTATCGGCCTTGCCGTGACGCAATGTCCAGCCGACAACCTTGCCGAGGCCCAGATCGTTCAACCACATGTGCACGCCGCCGTGCAGCGTACCAAGCGTCATGCCCCACTTGAGGCCGGGCTTCACGTTGCGTACCTTGTAGAGATCGCTGAACACCCAGCTTTTTTTCCAGCCATCGTTGTACGCATGCAGCTCATCATGCTGACGCTCGGCCTTCACCGCATCAAACGCGGCTTCGGCAGCGAGCATGCCCGTTTTCATCGCGTTATGGGTGCCCTTGATGCGCGGCAAATTGACGAATCCAGCGCTACATCCAATCAGTGCGCCGCCTGCAAATGACAGCTTCGGCACGCTCTGCAATCCACCTTCATTGATCGCCCTTGCGCCATACGCGAGTCGCTTGCCGCCTTCGAACAAGGGCTTGATATTCGGATGCGTTTTGAAGCGCTGAAACTCGTCGAATGGTGACAGCCACGGGTTCTCATAGCTGAGGTGAATCACGAAACC
>JAYWAQ010000263.1:0-2000 GCA_043782305.1 Burkholderiales bacterium | reverse complement strand
AGCTGGCATCGCAGCGGCCACCGTGCTTAGTGAGCGCGGCCATGAAGTGCACCTGTTTGAGTCCGCTGACAAGGTCGGCGGGCAGCTCAATATGGCCGCCTCCATCCCCGGCAAAGAAGAGTTTCATGAGATGCTGAAATACTTCAAACGCAAGCTCGAAGTCACGGGCGTTAACGTGCATCTCAACACGCGGGCCGACGCTGCGTTGCTCGCCGCTGGCAAGTTTGAAGAAGTATTTCTCGCCTCCGGCGTCACCCCACGCGACCCGAAAATTCCGGGGCAGGATCACACAAAAGTGCTCTCGTATGTAGACGTGCTCGCGCGCCGCGCAACGGTCGGCGCAAAGGTCGCCATCATCGGCGCTGGTGGCATTGGTTTTGACGTCGCAGAATTCCTCGCCAAGGGTGACCATTCGCCCACGCTGCACTTGGACGAATGGCTCGCAGAATGGGGCGTGGTTGATCCGGCCCTTGTGCCCGGCGGCGTGCGCAAACCGCAGCCCACCGTGGCCGCGCGCCAGATCACGCTGCTGCAACGCAAGGCTGGCAAACCGGGCGCAGGCCTCGGCAAAACCACCGGCTGGATTCATCGCGCCGAGCTCAAATCACGCGGCGTCGAAATGATCGGCGGTGTGAACTACGAACAAATTGGCGATCAAGGTTTGTTCATCACCTACGGCGAAAAACGCGAAAACGGCACTTGGCTGGAGGTAGACCACATCGTGATGTGCGCCGGGCAAGTGCCGCTGCGCGAACTGGTCGAGCCGTTGCAAGCCGCAGGCGTAAAAGTCACGCTACTCGGCGGCGCGGACGTAGCCTCAGAACTCGACGCGAAACGCGCGATCAATCAGGCGAGTTATGCGGCGGCAGCGGCGTAGCCTTGCAGGCTTCCGCGAATGGGTGCATCCGTCGAGAAATTGGCTTCAGCTTTTTTCTAAATGCCTTATTTAATAAGGGCTTGAGTCAATAGAATGCCTTAAGTCGATAAACAGCATAAATCATTGTAAGCCCAAGTTAAATAAGGCTTTCTCTCAAAAGCTGTATCCATTTGTGTGAAGTTTGGTTGCCATGGAATCAGCGGCAACAGGCCGTTCATTTCGGCCAGAGCATGCCGTTTGCCACCGCGTCTATTTCCTGCATCAGTGTTTGCGTGCGCGTGAGGGCTGCGACTACGTTTCGATAATGATCGACGTCGTCGCTCGTCAGCGTGCGGCCTTTACGATCCTTCAGCCACTTTTCGCACACTTGATATCCGCCCACTTTGAACGCCCAGGTTTCTGGCGTCACGCCCTCGAAACATTGGGTAGCGTTGATATAGACGCGACCCAGTTTCCCCGGATTCATCGGCGTGTTCGGCGGCTCGTAGCGCGGCTTCTCAACCTCGCTGTTGTTGGTCACGTTGAAACTTGAGCGCACGCACTCGGCGCAAACGATCTAACGCTGGAACCGATACCATGACGCAAAACGGTACGGGCGGCAAGAGCTGTTAGCTATGCACTCTGCCCGTAGATCATGCTGTTACTTGGAGATGAAGTGTCTATAGTCGAAGCAATCCAGCAGTGGTCAATCACAATTCCCGACTGGCAGCAAGACGCTATCGCACGTCTGTTCTTTAAGGGAAAACTGGACGCGAACGACTACGCCGAGTTGTATTCGATGCTCAAAGCATCGCAGGGAATCGCCGCTCCCAACGATCTCGTTGCGCAAAAACTTTCTATGGGCCAAGTACCGACTACCGCAAACAGTAGCGCACATGTCGAATTGCTGGCAATCAAAAACTTAGAGCACGTTAACGCTATAGCAAACGGGCAAATCTTGCCTCTTACACAAATTGGCCTCACCGTAATTTACGGAGCCAACGGGTCGGGTAAGTCTGGTTACTCACGGGTATTGAAAAAGGCTTGCCGGGCGCGCGACCAAAGCGAACTGATTCTTCCGGATGCACGCCTCCAAGTCATCGATACAAAACGAGCGCGCGCGTCGTTTGATTTGCTGGTTAAC
>JAYWAQ010000262.1:0-2000 GCA_043782305.1 Burkholderiales bacterium | reverse complement strand
AGTTGAGCTAATTGGCGGCGAGTTCCCACGACACGGTACGCCGTAGGCTAATCGCGCTTGAATAGAACTCAAACCATGAAACAAGTCGATTGTTTAATTGCCTCGCGAACGCCAACCTCGCGCTTTTTGCGCGTGGGGAGTAGGCGGAGAGATCTGGACGCAACGATGGCGAGTATGCGACCTGTATCGCGGAACAAGCCTACATTTGCTACGCGGGATTTGTGATGTCCACCACTAGGCCAGTTCGGACGCAAGGGCATTTTGTGGTCTCTGGCGTCGTGCGGTTTGGGCTAAGCCAATGCAACACTGTGCGTATACGACTGCTGACATCCGCGACACGTAGCGTCGGTACCAGCGGTACCAGCGGCACCAGCATCTGTCGGCGGGGCGGCAAGCTCATTTGCAAACGGCCAGTAACCCAAGAAATTAGTCGGCTACGGGAAGCGCCTCACGCACGGAAGCCGAACCAGAAAACTGCGCCACCGCAACGCCACCCAGCGTCAACGCAGCACCGGCGATTTTGATCGCCGTGTAGTGCTCACCCGCGAACGCCCACGCGACCAGGCCTGCGACGGGCGGCATCAGGTACATGAGCGGCGCGGTTCGCGCGACGCCACGCACTGCGTTGATCCAGCCCCACAAGAGCCAGCCCATAAACGCGGAAATCAACACTCCGAACAAGATACCTGCCCACACGCCTGCGGGTACTTCGCGCCATTCAATCGCGAGGCCTGCACTGGAAGCAAATAGCACGATGGGGATGCTGCCGAACAGCGTGGCGTAGGTCATGGTGACAACGCTGCCGAGGCGCTCGATCACGGGCTTCGATGCGACGGTGTAGTACGAGAAAAAGCTTGCAGCCACGAGCAAAAACAGGTCACCACCCGAGGCCGTCCAGTTGCCCGCCAGCAGTTTGTCCGAGAGAAAAGTCAGCACGCCCGCGAACGCGATTGCGACGCCAATCAACTGCGCGCGCTTCAATTGCTCAATGCCCATCAAGCGCAGAATGAGCAAGGTGAAAATCGGGCCGCACGCGAGGATCAACGAGCTTGAAAACGCGGTCGACCAGTGAATGCCGTAACAAACCATGCCCACATGCAAGGTGTGCCCGACCACGCCCAATCGCGCCAGCGCCCAGAAGTCGCTGCGTGACACGCGTGGCCATTGCGTGCCATAGCGTTGCAGCAGCAAAGCCACGGCGCAGGCCGGCATGATGAGATAGCGCACAAACAAAAATCCGCCCGGCCCGGTGACGGTGTAGACGTATTTTTGTACGGTGAAATTGACGCCCCAGATTACGATGAGCACGAGCGCGGTGACGAGAGCGATTCCGGCACGCCTGTCCTGCGCGGCGGATGAGAGAAGTTGCATGTTGGGTGTGATTTTAGGGAGGCGAAGCCATGCGTTGGCGGGTTTGGTCGGATATACGAATACAAACGAACAATTTGCATCCAATTGTCATTCCCCCGAAGGCGGGAATTCAGAATGAACAGTTGCTGAGCGATAAGCTTGACGCGTGGGCAAGAGGTTGCCCACGCCTCAAAATTCCCATTTCGAGGCGCGCAAACGCACCATATAAATAAATCACGTTAGCTGTCATGCCCTCAATTCCCGGCTGCTGGGACATAGGTCCACATGATCCACTGGATGTGGAGTCAACTTGGCGCGAGTTTGTCAGCGGCCTGGGCGGCACGGTTGTAGAGCAAATTGTCCCTAACCCCCGGACGTTTGAAAATGCAGACTTTCTTTTCCGACAAAAGGGTGTAGTCGCGGAACTCAAGGAAGTAGCTACTGAGTTCGGCTCTTCAGCAGCATTTAGAGTCGGCTTCAGCGAACTAATGTCGAAGGTCGTCGCCGAGAATCCAAGCTGGCGGCCAGTTCTATTTGGCGGTAACGAGCCACTGCCGAGCTGGTTTCACCGTGAGTTCGCTAGGCTATTTCGTCCTCCGATCTCGCGGATCTTGAAAAAAGCCAATCGCCAATTACGTGACACAAAGTCG
>JAYWAQ010000261.1:0-2003 GCA_043782305.1 Burkholderiales bacterium | reverse complement strand
CACTCAAGTCGGCAGCTTCAACGAGACCCGTGGAATCCAGCCGCATCAGCTTGCGATCCACCATCGAGACAACGAGCAGCCGACCGTCCGGCAACCAGCCCAAACCCGAAGGCTGATTCGGCACTTCAACCACCACATGCGCACGACCTTCGCGGTCGATACGCATCACCTGGTGCGTGAAGAAATCTGAGAACCAGAGTTCACCATCGTGCCAGCGTGGGGCTTCGGCGAAGGCGAGGTTTTCGATCAGGCTGAGGTGGCTGGACATGGATGACTTTTTTGTTGCGACCTAAAGTAATGCGCGGCTCCCTGTGGGAGCGGTTCCACCGCGATTCGTGCCAACGGCATTCGCGGTGGAACCGCTCCCACAGATCCTCGGCGCCAGTGAAAAATTACTTCGCCGCCAACCCCAACCGCTCAATTAAAACCTTGTCCTTCGCAAACGTTTCGCGCGCCCATTTCGCATAGTCCTCGCCGCTGCGATACCAGAGATCCTGATTCAATTGATCGAGCACTTCCAGATGCTTCGGGTCGTCCATCGCCTTTTTGAACGCGTCATGCAGCGTCTTCATGATCGCGGGGTCCATGCCTTTCGGGCCGACGAGTCCGTACGGCGAATTGCCGACAACGTTCAGGCCCAGATCCTTCGCGGTCGGCACATTGGGCCAGCGCTTGGTGCGCTTGTCGCCAAATGTCGCCAGCAGACGCATCTGTCCACCGTCCACATATTTGTCCCAGCCACTGGCGTCCGAGCCGGCCTTGACGTGTCCACCAAGCACCGCCGTCATCAAGTCCGCATTGCCCTTAAATGGCACGTGATTGAACTTCACTTTCGCGACGTCGCCGATCTCTTCCAGCAGCAGGTGCGGCGAGGTGCCAGTGCCAGTTGAGCCGTAGTCAATCTTGCCCGGCTCCTTGCGCGCGGCCTCGACGTATTCGGTGAACGATTTGTATGGCGAATCGCTCTTCACCACGAAGCCAAAGGTGTAGCCCGACACGCCGATGATGAAACTGAAGTCGGTGAGCGGATTCCAGGCCGTTTTCTGCATATGCGGAATGCGCAGCATGCCCATCGGAAACTGCGCAATCGTGTAGCCATCCGGCTTCGCCGCCAGCGCCATGTTGCCGGGGCCGAGCGTGCCGCCGCCACCAGGCTGGTTTTGCACGATGATGGTTTGCCCAAGATTCTTTCCAGCGATCTCCGCGAGCGTGCGCAAGTGACGATCCGTCGAACCGCCCGCAGGCCACGGCACGATCATCGTGATCGGTTTGTTTGGATAGGCTTGGGCGAAGGCCGTTCCAGTGCTGAGTAAAAGCGGCGTGCCGATTGCGAGGGCGGCGAGCGTTACCGCGACACTGCGTCGCTTTGAAAATTTTGCGTATGAGGACTGATGATGCACGTTAGTTTTCTCCTTGGAATGCGGTGATTATCCGACGCAATTTGCGCGGAGCGTGCAGGGACAATACTCATATGTTCTCGGTTCGCGCTTACGACGAGAACGACGTCAGTTAGCGACGATTACGTGGATGGTTGCTCGCCGTGCGCTCATTGCCACGCTTGTAGTTGCCCGTCAGGCGAGCCATGAGTTGCTGGCCATCCACAAATTCACCAGATTCCACTTCGGCAATGAAGTCCACGGCGTCAGTACCGCGAAGCGTAGAGGCACGCTTGCCGCGTTGCAGAACCTCAACCTCTCCGGACTGCTTTAAACGAAAACTGAAACCAAGGTCGCCAGCCACAAGGTCGATTGGGTTTGCTTGACGTTGGCTCATACATTCAGCGGTTCGTGGTGGACGTATTGTCTGTTACCGCTTGATCGTTTGCGCCAACGCCCAAGCCTGTTCCGCCAGCGGTCGCGCACGCCGCCCTGCTTCCAGCGCTCGGGCGCTCGACGCGTTGCCTTGCAGCGCACGGGCCATGATGCCTTGCAGAATGCCGACGAGGCGAAACATGTTGAACACAAGGTAATAGTTCCAGTCGGCCGCGCTGACACTGCTTGCGT
>JAYWAQ010000260.1:0-5617 GCA_043782305.1 Burkholderiales bacterium | reverse complement strand
AGAGCCTGCTCTATCTGCCACTCGACAAGCTGATGGACAGCACGCGCTCCGCGGCCGCCGCGCCAGCCGCGCTGCCCGAAGCCACTCGTCCGGCATTGCCAGATCCTGCCGCCGCCGTTGAATCTCCGACCAACCGAAGCTCCACGCGCGACACCACGCGCGGCGGTCGCGAAGCACGATAACCAGGAGCAGAAAGACATGAACAAAATCGCTCCCATCCTCACCGCTTTTCTAGTCGCGCTGTTTGCGTTTTCGCAGACGCTCTTCTCCGTCGACGAACGCGAATTTGCAATGGTTCGCCAGCTGGGTGAAGTCGTTGCTATCAAGGATCAACCGGGTCTGAATTTCAAGATTCCGTTCGTCCAGTCGGTCAGCAAATACAGCAAGCAGATTCTCACGCTGGACAGCCCAGAGCCCGAGCGCTTCAACACCAACGGCAATCAGCCGGTTCAGGTGGATTCTTTCGTGAAGTGGCAGATCTCCGATGCCCGCGAGTTTTACCGCGCGGTCGGTGGTGACGAGAAGCAGGCCGAACGCCGCATCGGACAAACCGTGACCTCGCTATTGCGCGAAGAATTTGGTCGTCGCACGTTGCAGGAGGTCATCTCCGGTGATCGTGAAAAATTCATGGCGGAAGTACGTAAATCCGCCGAGGTCGACGCCAAGAAAATTGGCGTGACGATCATCGATGTGCGCCTGAAGCGCGTTGACTTTGATGACTCCGTATCGACCCGTGTGTTCGACCGCATGCGCTCCGAGCGGCAACGCGTTGCCGCAGAGCTGCGCTCAACGGGTGCCGCGGAGGGCGAGCGGATCAAAGCCGATGCCGATAAGCAGGCTCAGGTGATCCTCGCCGAAGCGTACAAAAAAGCGCAGGAAATGCAGGGCTCAGGTGACGCCAAAGCGGCTGCAATTTACAGCACCGCCTACGGCCAGAACGCGGAGTTCTATTCGTTCTACCGCAGCCTCGAAGCGTACAAAGCGACGTTCAAGAACAAGTCTGACGTGATGGTGCTCGACCCCAGCGCAGACTTCTTCAAGTTCCTGAAAAACAGCGGTAAAGGCAAGTGATTCCACTGAAACTGCCCGCGTCCAGCGTCAGCAGCACGTAATTGGAAATTTTCGCCGCACTCTGTCTGGTGCTCGTCATCGAGGGTCTGCTGCCCTTCATCGCGCCAAAAGTCTGGCGCGAGACGATGATGAAGGTGGCGCAGTTCAATGACGGCCAACTCCGCATGGTCGGCCTGCTCTCCATCGTGGTTGGCCTGATTTCGTACTGGATTACGGTCGCGATTTTGGGTTGACGGTCGCCGACGTTACTCTACAGCTTTGCGCCGAAAATCAGGCTCAATAAGGGCTTTCTGTACAAATCTCGTATAGTCGATAAGTGGCTTTTTCGACGCTCAGCCCTTACAAAAACGCCATTTCAACCAAAAGCTGATAAGCATGTCAACGCATCAGTGACGGCAAATGGGCCTCGCTCATGTATTCCGCACTTTGCATTTCCGTCAGCCGCGAGGTTGTGCGTGAGAATTCTGTGAGCACGCGTCGCGTTTCGGAGTCTTTCACGCTGTCGTCGACCCTCGAAATTGCTGAAAGCGACGCTGCGGCGCTCATGATGAGCTTCACGCGATGGTCGTACAGCACGTCAACGAGCAGCGTAAATCGCCGGATCACGTTGCTGTCTTTGCTACCCAGCACAGGCACGTTGGAGAGAATCAGCGTGTGATTCGCTTCCGCCAGTTCAAGGTAATCGTTCTGCGACCGTGGGGTTTCGCACAACGCGGCGAAGTCGAACCAGATCACGCCGTCAGCACGTTTACGCAGCGCAATTTCACGGCCGAGCAGCGTGATGGATTTGTCGGTGGAGACTTTACCTGTCGTCAGGCGCGCGAAGGTGGCTGCCAGTTTGGCATCCGTGTCTGCAGAGAGCGGTGTGTGATAGACGCTGTCCTGTTCCAGCGTGCGACGACGGTAATCGACGCCGCTATCGACTTGAACCACGTCCATGCTGTCTTTAATCAGCGCAATCGTCGGCACGAAATTCTGCCGCTGTAAACCCTCGGGATAAAGCTGATCCGGCGCGTAGTTCGAGGTCATCACAAACACGATGCCAAAGTCAAAACAGTTTGACAGCAACCGCCCGAGAATCATCG
Organism: Burkholderiales bacterium; assembly: GCA_043782305.1. Lineage (GTDB taxonomy): Bacteria > Pseudomonadota > Gammaproteobacteria > Burkholderiales > Casimicrobiaceae > Casimicrobium. The sequence goes on along the minus strand of JAYWAQ010000260.1, from coordinate 3,461 downwards.
CATCCGCGATGTCGCTGACATGAAATTCATCGAAACAGATCAGGCGATATTTTCCGGCCAGATGCTCAGCGACGGCGACCAGCGGATCGGCTTCGTGCTTGAGCGTACGCAAGTCCGCGTGCACGCTGCGCATGAATGCGTGAAAGTGAACCCGCGTCTTTCGGCGAACTTTCGTCGCGCCATAAAACGCATCCATCAAAAAACTTTTGCCACGCCCAACGCCACCGTAAAGGTAAACCCCCTTCGGCACTTCGGGGCGCGCAAACACGCGCCCAAGCAGCGACGCGCGTTTGTTGCGGAACGCGGTTAGTTCGTCGTTGAGTTGCGCCAAGCGAGCAGCCGCTCGCCGCTGCGCATCGTCAAGAGTAATGCCGCGTTCCGCGGTGAGTTTTTCGAGGGTTGGGAGCATTCTTTCGTAGGGCAGGCTTTGCCCGCCGAGCCGCATACGGCGGACAATGCCCGCCCTACTACGCTACATATTCAACGTTCGTTTATCCACCGCCAGCGCCGCTTCTTTCGTCGCCTCAGATAGCGTTGGATGCGCATGGCAAATGCGCGCGATATCTTCCGACGACGCGCCAAATTCCATCGCCATCACGCCTTCAGCGATCAGCTCGGAAACGACTGGGCCAATCGCGTGCATACCGAGCACTTTGTCGGTCTTGGCATCGGCGAGAATCTTCACGAAGCCATCGGTGTTGCCCAACGCACGCGCACGACCGTTCGCCATGAACGGGAAACTGCCCGCTTTGTAGGCAACGCCTGCGGCCTTCAATTGCTGCTCGGTCTGGCCGACCCAGGCGATCTCGGGCGAGGTGTAAATCACCCACGGAATGCAGTTGAAATCGATGTGCGGATGTTGGCCCGCGAGGCGTTCGGCCACCGCCACGCCCTCCTCTTCAGCCTTGTGCGCAAGCATTGGGCCACGCACGACGTCACCGACTGCCCAAACGTTGGTTGCGGTCGTTTTGCAGTCACCATCGACGGTGATGAAGCCGCGTTCGTCAAATTTGACACCCGCTACGTCGGCGTTCAAACCATTGGTGTTCGGCACGCGGCCGATGGAGACGATGAGTCGATCAAACGTTACGTTTTCGGTTTTGCCGTCGGCCGTGGTGTATTCCACCGAGACGTTGTTTTTGCCCGTTTTGATCGCACCCACCTTCACCCCAAGGCTGATCTTCAAGCCCTGTTTGGTAAAGAGCTTCATCGCCTCTTTCGCGACCTGCTCGTCGACCGCGCCCAAGAACGCGGGCAGGCCTTCAAGCACAGTCACATCCGAACCGAGGCGACGCCAGACCGAGCCCATCTCAAGGCCGATCACGCCTGCGCCGATGACGCCGAGTGACTTCGGCGTTTCGCCGATCCGCAAAGCGCCGTCATTCGACAAGATGAGCTTTTCGTCAAACGCCGCATCGGGCAGCGCGCGCGCGTTCGAGCCCGTGGCGATGATGATGTGCTTACCCTGAATCGAAGTCTTCGCTGGCTCAGTGACGTCAATTTGATAAACGCCATCCGTTGCCGCACCAGCAAACGAGCCACGTCCATGAAAAAAAGTGACTTTGTTTTTCTTGAACAGGTACAGGATGCCGTCGTTATTTTGTTTGACGACTGTGTCCTTGCGTGCAAGCATTTTGGCAACGTCCATTGAAGCGCCCTTCACCGTAATGCCATGTTCGGCAAAGTGATGCAGCGCATGGTCGTAATGCTCGGAGGATTGCAGCAGTGCCTTCGACGGAATGCACCCAACATTGGTGCAAGTGCCGCCCGGTGCAGGCTTGCCTGCAGCGTTCTTCCACTCGTCCACGCAGGCCACTTTGAAACCGAGTTGCGCCGCGCGAATTGCCGCCACGTAACCACCAGGGCCGCCACCGATTACTACAACGTCAAATTGATCCATATCCATCTCTCAAAGGGTGGGCACCCCGTGCCCGCCAATCTGTCTATCAATCGTTGCGGTGGGCACGGGGTGCCAACCCCATCGGTCTACGAGTTAAAGCGAAGCGCAACCCGCGCCAGAAGCGCGGCCATTCCCAATCCAAACGTCACCTGCTCCACGGTCGACATCTTGGTACCTACCCCGGCCAGAGAAATTCGTTGATGACGAAACTGGTACGAAATGCAAAACAGCGCGAAGCCGCCGACTCCGAGCCACGCAGGCAGTGGCGGACTCACTCCGTCGAACAATGCCGGTGCGTTCGAGATCGCGATGATCGCGAACAACACCTGCCACATGCGAACGGATGTGGGCGTATCCGTGAACATTACAAATCCAGCAACAAGCGCGCCGGATCTTCCAGCGCCTCTTTCATCGCCACCAGCGCCAAGACCGCTTCACGTCCATCAATGATCCGATGGTCGTAGCTCATGGCGAGGTAGTTCATCGGGCGAATCACGATCTGACCGCCTTCAACCACGGCGCGATCCTTCGTGGCGTGGACGCCGAGAATCGCGCTTTGGGGCGGGTTGATGATCGGCGTTGAAAGCATGGAACCGAACGTTCCACCATTTGAAATAGTGAACGTGCCGCCGGTCAATTCTTCAATGCCGAGCTTGCCTTCACCAGCGCGCTTGCCGTAGTCAGCAATCTGCTTTTCAATGTCCGCGATGCTCATCTGATCGCAGTCGCGGAGGATCGGCACGACGAGTCCACGCGGCGAACCGACGGCAATGCCGATGTCGTAGTAGCCGTGATACACGATGTCCGTGCCATCAATCGAAGCATTGACCACCGGGTACATCTTGAGCGCGTGCACCGCCGCTTTGACGAAGAAGCTCATGAAGCCGAGCTTGACGCCATGAACTTTTTCGAACTTATCTTTGTACGTCGTGCGCAGATCAATAATCGGCTTCATATTGACCTCGTTAAACGTGGTCAGAATGGCGGCGGTCGATTGACTTTGCACGAGGCGCTCGGCAACGCGCATACGCAGACGCGTCATGGCAACACGCTGCTCTGGGCGATTGCCGAGCGGAACGTTAACGGGCGGAGCGGAAACGAGGGCAGGCTTCGCGGCCACCGGGGCTGCGGCAGGTGCGGGAGCAGCCTTTGCTTCGACCGCTGCGATCACGTCGCCCTTAGTGATGCGATCACCCCGACCCGTGCCTTGAACATTGGCGGCGTCGATACCCTGATCAGTCATCATCTTTTTCGCGGCAGGCAACGCGCCGGGAGCTTCACTCGATGTCGCAAGCGCGGCAGGAGCAGGAGCCGCACTCGCGGCACTGGCAGCAGGCGCGGCGGCGCCTGCTTTCGCTTCAGTATCAATCACACCCAGCACCACGCTTGAGGTCACTGTAGCCCCGGATTGCACCTTGATTTCAACGAGCACGCCATCGCTTTGAGCGGGCGTTTCGAGCACCACTTTATCGGTCTCGATATCGCAAAGATTCTGGTCGCGTTTAACGGCGTCGCCCACTTTCGCATGCCATGCGGCGAGCGTACCCTCCGGGGTGCCTTC
>JAYWAQ010000259.1:0-2005 GCA_043782305.1 Burkholderiales bacterium | reverse complement strand
CCACCCATCGCCCGGATGTACTCACGCAAGGTACTCACGTACATGTCCGGGCGACTCTCCGTCTTTGAGACGGCCGCCTGTTCAATGTTGAGCACACTGGCCAGTTCGACCTGCGTCATCTGGCGGCTTTTCCGCAGCTCCTGCAGGCCCATTTCCACGAGCATCGCTTCGGTGTGCGCGGCGGCACGCGCCTGCGCGTCGGGACTCATCCGTGAGCGCAGTGTGCTGAATTTCTTAGCCATCGAGCAGCCCTTCCTTTCGTAGTTCGTCCAAGTGTTCGTCGTAGAGTTGATCCGCGATCGGAATGTTCACGACATACCAGCGGTCATCGCCCGTTTTGTCGCCACCGAGCAGCAGGATGGCCGACCGGCGGGGATCGAAGGCGTAGAGCACTCGATACGGGCGTCCCTGGTGCTGAATTCTCAGCTCACGATGTGCCCGTGTTTCGAGCCTTCAATGCCGCAGCAGTGCGGGAACCGCAAATTGGTTCCGAGTGTTTCCAGCAAACCCACTGAGGCGGCAATGCTCTCCTGCTCAGCCTCCGTGAGCGAGGACCACCATGCATCGAATTCGTCGGTGAATTCCACATCCCAAGTCATGGCAATATTATAAACCGGAAGGAATATAAAGAAAAGGGAATATTGTCAGAGCAGGTTGATTTTATGAGCGTACCGCTCGGTCGCAGGCGATCAATCGGAGTGGCGCCATTGACGGGCTATTCTGATAATTCGGAAAATCGCTCGCACGCTACGACGGGATCAGGTCAGCCTATTGAACTCGTCCGCGCGCTCTGCCTTTTGGGTGGGCATCCAAACCGCAACCAGTGATCGGTTCGACTCAACCCGTAAGTTCCCTCACCAACGCGTCAAAGGCGTGCTCCAAGCCCAAACGTGAACGCTTGTGCGCTTATGTGTTTAAACGTAAAATACATACACACACTGCTAGATGGAGCAACCCCATGCAAGCTCAATCACCTACCCCCGTTCGGTGGTCGCTGAAAGTGTCGGCCGAGACCGATGTCGACTTACGTACATACCTGGCGCAACACGGCATGCGCAAAGGCGATTTGTCGAAGTTCGTAGAGGAGGCCGTGCGCCGCGACATTCTGCTGCGGACAATGAATGATGTCGCCGCACAAAACGCCGCTGCGAGTCCTGATACGATTGAAGCCGACATCGCAACAGCGCTTCGCGAGAGCCGTTCTGAGCGCATGACCACAGCGCTTGCACGGCAAGCATGACCGTTGCGGTCGTCGACACTAATTTGCTGCTATCGGCTTTGATCAATCCCTCTGGATTACCTCAGCGGGTATTACTTGCCTGGGCGGATCAACGTCGATTCACCTTGGCCACTTGTGCGTTTCAGCTTGCCGAGCTGCGCGACGTGACGCGTCGTCCCAGCGTGGCCCACTACTTTAGGCCGGCGCAAGCGGGCCGCATGATCAATCAGCTCCAGGCGCTCGCCTTGATCGCGCCTGAGCCGTTACCGCGAGTCGACGCGTCACCCGATCCTTTCGATAATTTTCTGTTGGGCTGCGCGATGGCTACCCACGCGCACTTCGTGGTCTCCGGCGACAAATCCGATGTGCTGGCGCTCGGTCGCCACGGAACATCGCGCATCGTGACGATGCGCGAGTTTGCTGATGTGATTGGCTGCGCATAGCGTCGGGTGAACGGCTTCAGCCAGCTCTACAGCCTGCTTGATTGACCAACTGACCCGCGCAAGCCCCGTGAACGCAACGCGTGCGCTTGTGGTGTGATGATCCTGGTGAATGTACGGCGCGCACCGACGTGCCGGCGAGTCGTGCGTGGCGACCGCTGTGCGGTGCCGCGAGAAGTCGCAACAGCACCCGCCATCCATTGAGGGGGGTGAACGGCGACAGCGCACGCATCCTTGCGCAGCACTCGCTCATCGAGCTTGCGGGCGCTGCAGCGAGCACGCCAGAATCTGAGCTGTTCGCAGAGGGCGGTGAATTAAATCCCCTTTCGCCGCCACCTCCCCGGCG
>JAYWAQ010000258.1:0-2006 GCA_043782305.1 Burkholderiales bacterium | reverse complement strand
GGGACAATCTGGTCATTGTCGATCTTGAGCAGAAAACCTCGCGCGCTCTGACCACGCTCGACTACGTGGATGTTGCCGATTTTCTGTGGCTTGATAACCAGCGAATCTTCTTTCGTACACGAGATCAGCAGCTTGAAAATGGTGCAGTGCAGGTCTATGCGGGCTACTTTGCCATCGATACGGAGTCCGCAAACGCGCGTAACCTTCGGCTCGAAAGAATGTATCCACGCATCCTTGGCGCTGCGCGCGACGGCAGCGGCGATTTGATCGTCGCCCGGCGCTCCGGCCACAACGCCTCCGAGGAAGTTGTTCGACTCAACACGCGTACGGGACGCAGCGTGACGCTGACCTTTCGAAATCCCGGTGAAGTCGTCAGTTGGGCGATGGACAAAAAGGGCGGCGTACGCGCGGCGCTTCGGCATGATCCGCGCGAGTCGCCCGACCGCGCGCGCACCTACAGCCTCTGGTATCGCGCGGACGCAGAGGGCGAATGGCAGCAGATCATTTCGCTGGCGAACGATGCGCAAATGATCCGCCCGGTTGCGTTTGACGCCGACGATCAGTTGATCGTGACTTCCCGAGCGGGTGGCAGCCATGCGTCCCTGTACCGCTACGACATCGCGCAAAAGAAGCTCGCCGAAAAACTGTATTCCCACCCGTGGCTGGATATCGGCAGCGGATTGATCCAGCACCCTGACACGCAAAAATTACTAGGCGTTAAATTCAGCGCAGAAAAGCCACAGACGCACTGGTTCGATGCGGACTTCGCGGCGCTTCAACTCGCCTTGGACACCACCCTGCCGCAGACCGTGAACGCGCTGACCCCGGGCTCGGGTAACGCCCGACGGATGCTCGTGTTCGCGCAGTCGGCAACCGATGCTGGCACCTACTACCTGTTCGACGCAGACAAACGCAATCTGGAAAGGATCGCGGCCACGCGCGAATGGCTGCCCGCCGTGCTGATGCCGGAGCGCAAGTTTGTGTCGTACAAAGCGCGCGACGGCCTCAGCATTCCGGCGTGGCTCACCCTGCCGAAAAACGTCGACGCAAAAAAACTCCCGCTCATCGTCCACATTCATGGCGGGCCGTGGGTACGCTCATTTCACGGCGTGCAATGGGGGCGCTGGCCCGCCGCACAGTTTTTCGCGTCGCGCGGATATGCCGTGCTGGAGCCCGAGCCGCGCGGCTCCACCGGATTCGGCGCGCGGCACTACAACGCTTCGATGAAACAGTGGGGTCTCGCCATGCAGGACGACATCACCGATGGCGCAATGAAGCTCGTCAATGATGGCATCGTCGACAAAGCACGCATGTGCCTGTTCGGCGGCAGCTACGGTGGTTACGCGTCACTGCAAGGGCTGGTGAAAGAGCCTGATCTCTGGCGATGCGCCAGTTCGTACATCGCCGTGACCGACCTTGAATTGCTGCAAACGGTGACGTGGTCAGACACGGCACAGCTGAGCGATTATTTTAAAACTGATTTCAAGCGCCGTGTCGGTGACCATGAAAAAGATCGCGCGCAGTTCGACGCCACGTCTCCCGCCAAGAACGCCGCCAAAATCAAGGCGGCTGTCATGCTGACGATGGGCGGGCAGGACAAACGCGTGCCCCTCATCCACGGCACGACGATGCGCGATGCGATGGAAAAAGTCGGAAAGCCGCTCGACTATCACGTCTATGTCGACGAATCACACGGCTTCACCAAGCCGGAAAACGTGACAGATTTTTACGAACGAACTGAGCGGCTTTTTGCGAAGCACTTGAAGTGAATCGGCGGGCGTTGCACATGCCGCATCTACTCAGGCGTGGCCTTAGTACACGGCTACCAGCGTCGGCTAACGAATGTCGCGCTGCGTACTAAGCGCGTTCAGGTTGCCGAAGTTTTGTTGCGGCGAACCCACTTTGTATTTCGCAACCGACAGTGCAAAGCCGATCATAGGCAGGCCGAAGTAGGTGTGCGTGGCCGGTGTCCACGCCAATTCGCCGGTAGCGTCCGAACGCGCAAG
>JAYWAQ010000257.1:0-15493 GCA_043782305.1 Burkholderiales bacterium | reverse complement strand
GAGGTCTTCGACGCAACTTCTTTCACGAGCTGGGCGCCCATGTTTTGCAGTTTGTCTTTGAGCTCGATTTCTTTAGCGACCGATACGCCGTCTTTGGTCACCGTTGGTGCGCCGAATGAGCGCTCAAGCACCACATTGCGGCCTTTCGGGCCGAGCGTGACTTTAACGGCATTGGCAAGGATGTTCACACCCTCGATCATGCGGGCGCGTGCTTCACCGCCGAAAATAACTTCTTTAGCTGCCATGGTTAATTACTCCGTAAACTGAATTCTTGAATTGGGGGAGGTGTGCAAAATGAATATGGGGATGCGAGGCTAGGCGCCCGAGGCCGCCGCGTACATCACAGTACGCAAGGTCTCGGGCAACGACGTATCGCGCCCTAGATTCACTTTTGCACCACGGCCATGATGTCTTCTTCGCGCATGACCATTAGTTCGTCACCGTCAACCTTGACGGTTTGGCCAGCGTATTTGCCGAACAGGACTTTGTCGCCGACTTTGAGGTCAGGCGCGTGAACTTTGCCGCTGTCGTCGCGCTTGCCTGGGCCGACTGCGAGCACTTCGCCTTGATCAGGCTTCTCGGTGGCGGTGTCGGGGATCACGATGCCGGAGGCGGTCTTACGCTCTTCTTCAAGACGTTTGACGATCACACGGTCGTGCAGGGGGCGAAGTTTCATTGTCATCGATAGTTCTCCTTGAACTGTTCTGAATTTTGAAAACGGGAGGGCCGCGCAGATGCTCTTGCGGGAGGGTCAAAACGCGTCGAAATGGCCGAACTTACGTTTTGACCGAAGCAGGCGCTAACTTTTGGACTTATTTGACTAAGCCGAGATTGTTAGCACTCGCCCCTGATGAGTGCTAATTATAGGTATGAAAGGCTTCATTTCAATGACTGAGAACTAAATGAGATCAACAACTTTTTCCTGAATGCCCTTTTGTATTGGGCGTATAGGCTAGATTAAGCCAAAGTTGACAGGGCGAATTATTCGCCTCTAGCCCCTGTGAAAAATGCGTCTAACGCAAAAAGCTGTTCGTCGAATAGCGTCGCGATTTTCGCTTGGCCCGCTAGGCTGAACGCTTGATTGGCGTCACCACGTCGGACGTCGCATTGGTCGCCTGACGGACGGTCGCCTCTATCCCCGCCGCGTCCAGCCCCACGGAGGCCAGCATCAATGCAGGATCGCCCTGATCGATAAACGTGTCCGGAAGGCCGATTTGCACCAGTTGCGGCGTTACGCCCGCGCGCGCCAGAAACTCAGCGACCGCACCGCCAGCGCTGCCCTGCACGCTAGCTTCCTCAACCGTCACCAGCGTGTCATGCGACGCCGCTAGCTCGCGGATCAACGCTTCATCAAGCGGCTTGACGAAGCGCATGTTGACGACGGTGGCGTTTACCTTGTCGCCGACAACGAGCGCAGGGTGAAGCATTGATCCCCACGCCAGAATCGCAACTTTTTCCCCGTTGCGGCGCACTTCGCCTTTGCCCAATTCGAGTGGAACGATTTCGGCGTTTGCTGCCCCATGCGCCGCGCCGCGGGGGTAGCGGACGGCGACTGGTGATTTCAGCGCAATACCCAGGGACAACATGGCGCGACATTCAGCGGCGCTCGTGGCGCTCATGATCGTCATATTCGGCAGGCAGCGCAAGTACGCTACATCGAACGTGCCCGCGTGCGTGGGGCCGTCAGAGCCGACGAGTCCGGCGCGATCAATCGCGAACACGACGGGCAGGTTTTGCAGCACGACATCGTGTACCAACTGGTCGTACGCGCGTTGCAAAAACGTGGAATAAATCGCGACGACCGGCTTCATGCCTTCACAGGCAAGGCCGGCAGCGAAAGTCACGCTGTGTTGCTCGGCGATGCCGACGTCGAAGTAGCGATCCGGAAATTCTTTTGAATAGCGCACCATGCCCGAGCCTTCGCGCATCGCGGGAGTGATGGCGACGAGTCGATCGTCAATCGCTGCGGTATCGCAGAGCCAGTCGCCAAAAATATCGGAATAGGTTTTCTTTGGCGGCGTGGCGGGCGTCACCGGAATGCCGGCGACGTGATCGAACTTTGGCACGCTGTGATACAGGATCGGATCGTCCTCGGCGCGCTCGTAGCCACCACCCTTTTTCGTGAGTACATGCAGGAACTGCGGGCCCTGCCGATCCTTCAGTTTGTCGAGCGTGTCGACCAGCAAATTCACATCATGACCGTCAATCGGCCCAATGTAATTAAAGCCCATTTCCTCCCACAATGTGCCGGGCAACACCATGCCCTTCATGTGCTCTTCCCAGCGCCGGGCGAAGCGCGACATCAGCGGTGCGCTGGACAGGACGCTCTTGCCGACGCTGCGCACTTTACTGTAGGTACGACTCGCGAGCAGACGCGACAAATAATTGTTCAACGCACCGACCGGCTCGCTGATTGACATTTCGTTATCGTTCAAAATCACCAGTACGTTGGCGTCCATTGCGCCCGCGTTGTTCAAGGCTTCAAACGCCATGCCGGCGCTCATTGCACCGTCGCCGATGACCGCAACCACGCGACGATGCTCGCCTTTGGTTTTGGCCGCCACGGCCATGCCCAATGCAGCGGAAATACTGGTCGACGAATGGGCGACGCCAAACGTGTCGTACTCGCTCTCGTCGCGCTTCGGGAAGCCCGCGAGCCCGCCCCACTGCCGCAGCGTATTCATGCGATCACGGCGCCCCGTTAACACCTTGTGCGGATAGCACTGATGTCCCACATCCCAAACGAGGCGGTCATACGGAGTCTCGAAGCAGTAATGCAGCGCGACGGAGAGCTCGACGACACCCAGATTCGACGATAAATGCCCACCCGTTGACGACACCGAATCGAGCACAAAGGCGCGCAATTCATCGCATATGGCGACCAGCGCAGTTTGTGGTTGCGCGCGCAGTTGTGGCGGTAAGTTGATGGTTTCCAGCAGTGACATATTCAGGCGGTTCTTTCGGCCATCGACCGAGCAAGTTGGGTCAGATTCGTGGTGTTCAGATGTTCGGGCAAGGCGGCAATCGCTTCAGCGGTCAGCCGATGCGCGTACGCAATGGCTGCGTCAATCCCCATCAGTGAAACAAAGGTCGGCTTGTCGTTCGCGGCGTCTTTGCCCGCCGTTTTTCCGAGCGTGGCGCTGTCGGCGGTGGCGTCAAGCACATCATCGACGACCTGAAAGGTAAGGCCGATTTTTTGTGCGTAGACGGTTAGCGCGGTGAGCGTTGCTTCGTCTTCTTCGGCGAGCAATGCGGGCAGCAACACGGCGGCCTCAAACATCGCACCCGTTTTCATCGCGTGCATTTCTTCCAGCGCCGTCTGCGTCATCGGCAGCCCGACGTTGGCGAGATCAATCGCCTGACCGCCCGCCATGCCGTACGCGCCGGATGCTTCGGAGAGCTGGTGCGCCGCCGCGACGATGCCACTCGCGCTGGCCGGTGCACCGAGTACCACAGCGAACGCGAGCGGCTGCAACGCGTCTCCCGCGAGCATGGCTGTGGCTTCGCCAAATACGACATGGCTGGTCGGCTTTCCGCGTCGCAACGCGTCGTCATCCATGCACGGCAAATCGTCGTGAATAAGGGAATAGGCGTGGATCATCTCCACCGCTGCTGCCGCGTGATCGGCAAGATCGGCAGTCGCGCCAATCGCCTCAGCGCTCGCGTAGGCCAGCAGCGCGCGCAGACGCTTGCCACCGCCCAGTGCGCTATAGCGCATGGCTTCAAGCAGGCGGCCGGACGTCAACTCGCCCGCTGGCGTCCAACGCGCCAGAGCAGCCTCCGCACGGCTTCGGTGCGCAGTGGCCCAGACATCGAAACCAGCGTTCGCCATTCGCTGCGGCTCAATCAAGCTGAAACGGCTTGAGGACATCGCCCTCGAGCACTTTTACCTGCTGCTCAACCTGCGCGAGTTCGCCCTGTGCATACTTGAGCAACTCCGACCCGCGTTTGTATGCCGCCAGCGAATCTGCGAGCGGCAAATTGCCGTTCTCGAGATCGGCGACGAGCTTTTCCAGCTCATCAAGCGCGGCTTCAAAGGTCTTCGGTGGGGCTTTTGCCATGGACGGTACAACAGTGGGCGATCCACCGATTTTACGGACGTGCGGCTTTGGTGCACGCTGCGACCGATTAGCAAGCTACTTTGGAGCCATTTTGCGAGCCTGTTTTCGTATTACTGCCAGGGGCGGAAATACTCGCTGTCCGGGGCACATTTGGCAGCCGCGCCCTTGAGCCGTTCGCCGCGAATTGGGATGGTCGCCTGCTGATCACCCGACAGTACGGTGAGGAAATCGAAGCTGCCGTCCGGGTTCACTTTGATGTTGATCTTGTACGCGAGATGCAGCACCGTGCCGCGTCCGGGCTGATTGCAGGTGCCAATCCACGACGCTGTTGACTTGCCTTCACGCACGTCGGCCAACTTGCAAATCGCACCCCCGACCGCCTGAACCGCCTGCCAGTCACGCGCCGTCAGATCTTCATTAGTGTAGGCGTCAACGCACAAATCGCGCACTTTGCGGTTCCAGTCGACCCGGTACATCCCCTCTGCGAGCTGCGGTTTGGCGGTGGCTTCGGTACAGATGAAGAGCGCTAGCAAGGGTATCGAGAGGCGTTTGAGGGCAACGTGGAACGGCATAACTAACTCCGAATATTTCTCTGGTGCGAGTAGCAATCTCGTAGGTCCGGCAGTGCCCGCGTTACCCAAATCAGCTGGATCAAAGTTCTTTGTCCTTGAAGTCGTCAATGACCGGCTTGAAATCCACGCCGGTGCTGGCGAATTTTTCGGGGAGGACGCGAAACATCTCCGTACCCCAGCGCTTCAGATCGCTGAGGTGTTTCTTCGTCGTGTAATTCGGCGCGGGGATGCCATCCACCCATCGCTGCATGGCCTTGCGCGCGGGTCGGGCGAGACGGGCTTGTTCGGCGGGAGACAGCGTGGCGTCGCGAAGGAACGATAACGCAGGTTCCACATGACCGGTTTCCAATTCGTTCGAGAGGCGCTGCAGAAAGTTTGGACTCGAGCGCAGGCGGGCAGCGGCGGCATCGTGCACTTGGCGCCTTTGTTCCCCAGCCGCCCTGTAAAGCAGGGCGTCGAAGTCGGCCTCCGGATCAAGTGACGAGATCTGGGCGAGCATTTCCGCGGACGATGGACCGGGGTTGAGAACGCGGTCGGCGATACGAACCACCCCGCCCACGCCCGTGGTGACGATCCAGTAGCCGGAAAATGCCACGCAGCCGACAAGGCTTACGGCGGCGAATATCGTCCATGGCCGATGCAGCCACTGCGCTGGAAATCCAGGCACGAGCTTTTGATTGAGACTCAAGACCACCAGCAACACGGTGGTGAGAGGAACGAGGTAGATCACCGGGCTGTACAGGCCGCGCGGCGTGAATCCGGGCCGGATATACAAGGCGATAAACACGAACGAAACGACCGCCAGCGCGAGTGTCGCGGCAACGGTGAGCGCATAAAGCACAGGGCGGCCCAGTCGCAGCCAGTCGAATCCGCCGCTGGCGGTCACACAAAGCAGCGCGCCCATCAACAGCAGCCACAGGGGAGTCAACAGATACAGTACGGGCGTTACCCACTGATCGTTGCTTGCCTCCTCGTTCGCGAAATGCCACAGCAAAAAAGGTAACGGCAGCAGAACAATCAGGGTGGCGAGAGCGGCGCAGATGTCGCCGATGATTTGGGGCACAGGGGATGGGGTCATGTTGGTCATAGGATCAAGGCGAACCCTTCGGCGTTTCCAGCGTGAACCACGCATCGCGCACGGTGTCGGTGAGCTGCGGTTTCGCGGTCGCTTCGGTGGCACAGATCGATAGTGACAGGAGCACCAGCGCAGGGCGGATTGGCATAGCGTGAAACCGAAACATCGACATAGCTGACTCCGAAATTCCAGACACCGTGTGCACGACTTTAGCAGCGCCCGGTCAACGACGGGGCATTCCGCAGCGTTTCGTCAAGTCACGCTTGCAATCCCTTACGTCAGCCCCACATTTTGGTGACCATGGGATAATAGTGGTGTTTGACGATGCGACCTCCAGCCAAATGAGTCCACCGCAAGATCGCGCACAGCGCGTCACGGTGACACATCAGGGCAGAGGTTGACTTAGCAAGGGTTGGGTGCCTTCCGTTAATTGCACCTGGTTTTGTGTTGGGTTAACTCCTGTTACTGGAAAGGGTTCGAGATGACTCGCCTCTCGACGGTCGCGGAACTGTCCGCGCCGCTGTCGCAACTTCCTCCGTCTGCCTATTTCGATCCGGCGCTGCTGGCCCGGGAGCGTGAACTGCTGTTCGGGAACCACGGCGGCTCTGCCGCGGGGCCTGGCTACGCGGGCCACGAGCTCATGGTGCCAAATCCGGGCGACTACGCCGTGCTCGCGACAAGGAATAACGCGCAGGCGCTGACGAGGACAGACCGCGGCGCCAATCTCATTTCCAACATCTGTCGCCATCGTCAGGCGATGATGCTCGACGGCCGTGGATCGCTCACGCAAAACGGCGGCAACGTCGTCTGCCCGCTGCATCGCTGGACGTATTCAGGTGAGGGTGAACTGATCGGAGCGCCGCATTTTCCGTGTAATCCGGCGCTGAATCTCGCGAACAAAACGCTCAAATCATGGAATGGTTTGCTATTCGACGGCCCGCGCGATCCGGTCGTGGATCTGGCGAAATTGTCGACGCAAACGCGGCAAACGCTCGACTTTTCAGGCTACGTGTTCGACCGTGCCGTCACCCACGAGTGCAACTACAACTGGAAGACCTTTGTCGAGGTTTATCTGGAGGATTACCACGTCGGGCCATTCCATCCGGGTCTCGGCCAGTTCGTCACCTGCGATGATCTGGCGTGGGAATGGGGCGACGAGTTTTCTGTGCAGACGGTGGGCCTGTCGCGCGGCTTCGACAAGCCTGGTTCGCCAACGTACAAGCGCTGGCACGATCAGGTGATGCAGTTCCGCCGTGGCGTTCCGCCGCCGCATGGCGCGATCTGGCTCACCTATTACCCAAACATCACGGTCGAGTGGTACCCGCACACGCTGGTCGTGTCGTCGTTGTGGCCGCAGGGGGTCGACAAAACGATCAACGTCGTCGAGTTTTATTACGCCGATGAAGTGGCGCTGTTCGAGCGCGAATTCATCGAGGCGCAACAGGCCGCCTACATGGAAACCTGTGTCGAGGACGACGAAATTGCGCTGCGCATGGACGCGGGTCGCAAGGCGCTGTTCAACGAAGGCAGGATTGAGGTCGGCCCCTATCAAAGTCCGATGGAAGACGGCATGCAGCACTTCCATGAGTGGTATCGCAGAAAGCTCGGAAGCAGCGTGCAGTCGCTATAGTTCTTTTGGATGGGCACAGGCCGCTAGTTTGAGCTCCAGGCCGCAGGATTTTCGCTTCGTGCGATGAGCGCCAGACCGTACGCAATCGACTCCAGCTGATCGCCGGTTTCGATCTTTTTTAGATCGAAGCGTTGATTGAAAATCTCACGCACGGCGGGCACGAATGAGGTGCCGCCCGTGAGAAATACCCGGTCAATGTCCGCCGCATCAAGCTTTGCTTCGCCGAGCGCCTCATCTACCGCGTCCTCAATTTTTTGCAGGTCGTCGGCGATCCATTGATTGAACGCGGCGCGCTCAATGGTCGCGTCCAGCGCGAGGTTGTAGCCCATGCCTTCGGCACGGAACGCCAGTTTGGCTGTGGGCGATGAGGAGAGCGCGGTTTTCGCGTCGGCCACAGCTTTGTACAGCGGATAGCCGAGATCGTTCTCGATAATGGTGATGAACTTCGCGAGGCCGTCGCGCTCAATCGCGTAGCGCAGGTACTCACGCAGGTCGCGCATGACAGCAGGTGACTTCATGAGCGCCAGCTGGTTCCACTGCGCAAAGCGATGATGAAAGTGCGTCGGCACTTCGAGGATTTTGTCGATACTCTTGAACCGCGCGCGATGACCAAGCTGCGGCAGGATCGCGTGCTCCAGAATGCGGTAATCGAACACGTCGCCCGCAACGGCCACGCCCGAATGCGCGAGCGGAATGGACTTCAGCGTTCCATCTCCGGCCAGACCCGGCTCGAATCGGATGATCGAGAAGTCACTTGTGCCGCCACCAAAGTCCGCCACTAAAACCGTTGCTGCTGTGGTGAGTCTCTGCGCAAAAAAGTACGCCGCGGCGACCGGCTCATACACGTAGGTGATCTCCGCAAAACCCACGCGTTTGAACGCTCGCTCGTAACGCTCCAGCGCCAGCGTCTCGTTCGGATTCACGCCCGCGAAGGCCACCGGACGACCCGCCACCAATTGCAACGGCAAATCCGTCAGCGCAGGCCCCGCATGCGCGCGCAGCTTTTCGACGAACGCCGTGAGCAAATCCTCAAACGTGAATTTCTTGCCGTGAATGTGTGTTTCGGTGAACGATTTGCTCGCCGCAAAGGTCTTGAACGATTGCAGAAAACGGCAGTCGAGCGGATCATCAATAAAGCGGTCAATCGCCCACGGCCCCACCTCAAATCGCAGGCCGCGCGACGCGTCTGAGTCCTCATCCCAGAAGCACATTGCCGAGCGAAATGTGGAGTGAGTCCGGGCATCCAGCGTAAACGGCAACACTTGCGCCTCACTCGCGCTGCTGGAGGTTGCGACAACCGTGTTGGTCGTACCAAAATCGAGGCCTAACGCAAGCGTCGCGGGCGAACCGGTATTTTTTCTGGGCATAAAAACGCAAATGCTCCGCCCATCATCAGCGTCGGAGCGCGATGAGCGGAGCAGAGCAGGGGAAAATTAGGCGGGACGCGAATTCTACGCAAACATGCGACGCTCCGTCGACGTGCGGCAAATCTACGCGACACCCGCCAAATACAAACCGTAAATCACGCAGCAGGCACCGTCAAATAGCAAGGTCACGGCGAAGCCTTTGCCGAACGGCTTGTTCCAGTTGAGCGCGATCAGTAGCACCAGCGCTGCCTTCTCAATCAACGCGGCACAAACGATGGACAAACGCATCTCAGGATGACTGGCGGCGTAGACGAGCAAGGCGCCCACGACAAACGCCATCATGCCCCAGTGCCGCGCGAAGAACAGGCCCGCTTCGTCCTTGATCTCAATTTTGTTGAGCAGTTTGAGAAACGCCGCCGGAAACAGAAACTGCAACAGCGGCAGCATGGTGACGAGGCCGGTGACCAGAAGAATCATGTGGATATTGTTCGTGATCATGCTTTTTCCTCTCGATTGAGCT
Organism: Burkholderiales bacterium; assembly: GCA_043782305.1. Lineage (GTDB taxonomy): Bacteria > Pseudomonadota > Gammaproteobacteria > Burkholderiales > Casimicrobiaceae > Casimicrobium. The sequence goes on along the minus strand of JAYWAQ010000257.1, from coordinate 6,268 downwards.
TGATTGATTGCGCGGTGACCAACGGACTTAGTCTACGCCGCAAAGCCTTGCTCGATCAACAAGGCTCCGGTCTAAACTGAGACCGTGAAATCAATCCATACCGGGCCGCCATCCGCCACCACCACCGCCACCATCATCCCCATCGGCACCGGCCATCCGTGGCTCGCGCGGCTGCCGCCGGGGCTGTTCGCCATCGTGTTCGGCCTGCTTGGGCTCGCGGGCGCGTGGCGACGGCTGGCGGGCTTCCGGCTCGAATTCACCGACGAGATTTCCACCGCCATCCTGACCGTGGCGACCGGGTTGCTTGAACTGCTGCTCTTACTTTGGGTCGCCAGATTCGTGCGTCATCGTGGTGAGGTACAGAAGGATTTTGCGCATCCGGTGAATGGCGCGATGCTCTCGCTCATATCGCTGACCGTCCTGTTGTCCGTGTGGCTGTGGTTACCGCTTGTGCCGCAATACGCACATATCGCGGCAAGCATCACCTTTGCCGCGCTGACCTTACAGGGCGTGATCGCGTGGCGCGTGGTTTCTCGCATCGCGACGGGCGACATGCCCGCCGAAATGGTCACACCCGCGCTCTATCTGCCTCCGGTCGGCGGTGGTCTGATCGGCGCGCTGGCGCTTAACGCGCTGGGCTCGCACGGCTGGGCGGTGCTGTTGTTCGGAATGGGTGTCGGTGCCTGGGCGCTGCTGGAGGCCCGGGTGTTGAATCGCCTGTTTTCAGGGCCGCTGCCCGCATCGTTGCGGCCGACGCTTGGCGTAGAGATTGCGTCGGCGCCGGTGACGATGCTGGTCGCTGCCACGCTGTGGCCCGCGCTTGCCGCCGACGTGTTGCTGATCGGGCTGGGCGTTGCCTGCGCGCCGCTGATCGCCGTGCTGGCGCGCTGGCGATGGTGGACCAACGTGCCGTTCTCGGTGGGTTTCTGGTCGTTCTCGTTCCCGATTGCTGCCTTTGCATCGGTCGTGGTCGAAGCCGTGCGGCGCGGCGGCTGGCCGATGGAAGTGGCGTACGGCGCGGTGCTCGTGGCGACGGCGGTGATCGGCTATCTCGCTGTGCGCACGGTTGTCCTGCTGGTACGCGGGCGGTTGTTGCCGCCGGGGTAGTGCGGGGGGCTTACGACTTTATGGCGCTATCCCATATTTATATTGGGCTGGGGCGTGGTTTAAGTAAAACTCGACTTTTTAATTTTATCGCCTTGAGCCCCTGTGAAATGGCGCTTTTGTCATAAAGCTAATATTGTTTTTTGGAGATACGCGCATGTTTTTAATCGGCAACAAATACCCACCATGGGCAGCCAGCATCGCGTTGCTTTGTGCAGCGATTTCGCCTATGGCGACTGCTGCGGAGATCACCGTTCTGGCGGCTGGAGCCGCGAAGGAGCTCATCACCCGCATCGACGCGCCCTTCACGCAAGCGACCGGCCACCGCATCAAGTCCACATTCGACACCGTCGGCGCACAGCGGGAGCGCGTTGAAAAAGGCGAGCGGCCCGACGCGGTGATCCTCAGCGGCGCCGCGATTGCGCAGCTCAACAAGCTGGGCCTGATCGACGCGGCGAGCATTCGCGATATTGGCGATGTGCAGGTGGGCCTCGCCGTTTCCGCAAACGGCCTCGCTCCCGACATCAGCACGCCCGAAGCGTTGCGCGTGACGCTGCTCGCTGCGAAAAGCATCGCCTACGCTGATCCCGCGCGCGGCGCGACGGCGGGCGCGCACTTCGCGAAAGTGCTCGCCGCGCTCGGCATCAAAGATGAGGTCGTCAAACGCACGACGGTGCTTCCGTTCGGCGTCGAGGTCATCGAAGCCGTCGCCGCAGGCAAGTACGAGCTCGGCGTCAGTCAGTCCAGTGAAATCGTGCAGCACAAAGGCGTGCGCTACATCGGCGCGCTGCCAATGCCGCATCAACTCGCGACGCGCTACCAGATCGCAGCGTTAAAGGATCGTCCGCTTGGGAATTCGCTGGCTGATTTCCTGGTTACCGAGCGCGGCAAAGCGGCCAGTCGCGAGAGCGGCTTCGAGACGCCGCGCTAACGCACAGTCGCTGTCGGAGCGTGCGGCGCTGGGGGCCGCGCTCAGGCCAATCCGCCGTCGTTCATGCGATACCACGCGATGATGGCCGACAGATAGAGGCGGCGGAATTTGTGTAACGGGAAGCCCTTCAGGCCCGTCACCGGTAGCGGAAGCGATTCGGTGTTGCCGGACAGGATGTAGTTCGCCATGGCCCGCCCCATTGCCGTCTGCAAACCGATGCCACGTCCCATGCAGCCGATGTTGATGAGTAGGCCTGGCTCGGGTTCGTGCAGATGTGGCAGGAAGTCGCGCGTGATCGCCACTCGGCCGCACCAGCGAAACGCAATCGGCGCGTTGGCGGCAGCCGGAAACATGTGTCCGATGACGCGCTCCAGATGCCCCCAATCCGTCGGTGACGTTGGCTCACGAAATGGTCCACGTCCTCCCATAATCAACCGGCGTTGATGGTCAAGCCGGAAATACAGAAGAAGCTGTCGCGTGTCGGACGAGACTTGTCCCTGCGGCAGGATGGTCCGCGCGATGTCCTCTGGCAGAGGCTCGGTGGCGACCTGAAACGAGTTCGGCGTGATGACAGAGCGTGCGAGACCCGGCCACAGCGCGCCCGAGTAGCCATTGGTGCACAACACCACGCGGTCCGCGCGGACGACTGCGCCCTGAGCCGTGGTCACTTTCCAGCGCGAACCGTCCCGCTGCAGAGCAGTTGCCGGGCTGAGGCCATGAATGCTGGCACCCGCGCCTGCTGCCGCACGCGCCAGCCCGCGCGCATAGGACAGCGGCTGAATCCCGCCGCCCCGTGGATCCAGCCAGCCGCCGACGTATTTGTTGGTGCCAAGAAGTGCGGCAACTTCGGACGCACTGAGCGCGTGCGCTCCCGCCACGCCGCGTTTTGCCCACTGCGCAGCACGCCGGGTCACGAGATCAAGTCCGGCAGCCGTGTGTGCGCCCTGCACCCAGCCATTGCGCACGAGCGGCACGTCCATGTTGTGCTTTTTGATCAGGTCAAACACGGAGTCGGCAGTGCCGCCAGCGAACTGCGCCAGACGCTCGCCCAGCGCGCCGGGGAACATGGCCTGCAGTTCGTCGGGATCGTACTTGAGGCCCGGAATGACCTGGCCCCCGTTACGACCAGACCCGCCCCAACCGGGCTCATTCGCCTCAAGCAGCGCGACCCGGGTGCCTTGTTCGGCCAGATGCAGGGCGGTGGAGAGCCCGGCGAAACCGCCACCGACGATGCAGACGTCGACGCTGACATCTCCATCTAGCGGCGGTGTCGGCAGCGCAGGCGCAGCCGTTGCGGCCCACAGCGAGGGTTCAAGTGGAAATGCGGTGGCCATGATTGATACTCTCTAAATCGGACGCAAGACCCGGCGCAAGAAATCCTGCGTTCGCGGATGCTTCGGTTCGGTCAATAACTCTCTGGCCGGGCCTTCTTCAACGATGACGCCACCGTCGATAAACAGCACGCGATCGGCGACTTCCCGCGCAAAGCCCATCTCGTGCGTCACCACCGCCATCGTCAGGCCGTCTTCGGCCAGCGTACGCATCACCGCGAGCACTTCGCCCACGAGTTCAGGGTCCAGCGCCGAGGTCGGCTCATCAAACAGGATCGCGTTGGGCTGCATCGCAAGCGCGCGGGCAATTGCGACGCGCTGCATTTGTCCGCCGGAGAGCTGCGCCGGGCGAGCATCCGCCTTGTCCGCGAGACCGACGCGCGCGAGCAATTCGCGTCCGCGCACCAGCGCCGACTCGCGCGGTTCGCGTTTGACAAACACCGGACCTTCGATCACGTTCTCCAGCGCGGTGCGGTGCGGGAACAGGTTGAAGCGCTGAAACACCATCGCCACATGCGTGCGAATCGAGGTGATCGAAGGCGCGCTGCGGTCTACGCGAATGCCATCGACACGAACCTCCCCGCCGTCATAGGCTTCCAGCCCGTTAATGCAGCGCAGAATAGTTGACTTGCCGGAGCCGGAAGGCCCGATGATGCACACCACTTCGCCCTTGGCGATGGTGGCGTTGATGCCGCGCAGCACATGATTGCTGCCAAAGTGCTTGTGCACATCGATCAGTTCAATGACGGGCGCAGTCATGATTTTTTGGAGTGGCGCTCGAGCCAGCCCACGAACAGGATCAGCGGCACACTCATGACGAGATACAAGAGCGCCACAAGGGTGAACACGGTCGAATTCTTGAACGTCGACGAGGCCAGCATCTGTCCCTTCATCGCGAGCTCCGCCACGGTAATGGTCGAGGCTTGCGACGAGTCCTTGAGCATCATGATCATGGTGTTGCCGTAGGGCGGCAGCACGATTTTAACGGCCTGCGGAATGATCACGCGGCGCATCATCATCGTCCAGCCCATGCCGAGCGACTGCGCCGCCTCGATCTGCCCGTGATCAATCGCCTCGATACCTGCGCGGAAATTCTCTGACTGATATGCCGAATACGCGACGCCAAGGCCGATGACCGAGGCTTGCAGCGCGCTCAGCGTGATGCCGAATTCCGGCAGCACAAAGTAGATATAAAAAAGTTGAACGATGATCGGTATGCCGCGAATCACGTTCACGATGCACTTTGCAAGCCACACCACTGGCCCGATGCCCGACACCCGCATCAGTGCCCACACGAGCCCCAGCACCGTCGAGAGCAAAAGCGAACCGAGCGTGACGATCACCGTCAGTCGCAGCCCCTCCAGCAGGATGGGCATGAAGGTCGCAGCATCAGTCCAGAACATAGCGGATCAAGCTCGCGTGTGAATCAATGTCATGCGCTGGCTACTGACCCCACTTCGCCAAAATCTTGTCGACGGTGCCGTTCTTTTGAAGTTTTTCGAGCGATGTGTTGATTCGCATCAGAAGCGCCGCATCGCCTTTGCGTACGCCGATCCCTACCGAGCCAGACAGCGTGGACGTGTAGCCCTTCACCAGGCGCGTTTCAGCGAACATGCCTTGTTGCAGGTTGTAGGCGACGATCGGCTTGTCGGCGAAGCCAGCCTGAATGCGGCCTGCGTTTACGTCGGAAAGGATCGCGGGGATGTTGTCGTAGATTTTGACCTCGGCAAACAAGCCGGATTTTGTCAGCGGCTCGACGTACGCCGTGCCCTTCTGCGCGCCGACGGTGAAGCCCTTCATGTCTTCGAGCTTGGCGTATTCACGTGTGTCTTTCTTCGAAACCACCAGACCTTCGCCATAGGTGTAAATCGGACGTGAAAAATCGACCACTTCCTGGCGTGGCGGCGTGATGTACATCGCTGCGGCGATGATGTCTATCTTGTTGCCGGTGAGCGATGGGATTAACGTGGCAAACGACATGCCTTCGACTTCCACTTTGAAGCCCGCGTCCGCGGCCACTTCGCGAATGATGTCGACCATGATGCCCTGAATCGAATTGGTCTTGGTATCGAGAAACGTAAACGGAACGCCGGTCGGCGTGGAGCCTACTTTCAGCGTTTTGTCCTGCGCCAGCGCGCTGGAGCTCGTGATTACGGCCGAAAGAATCGCAATTGCCGCAGCTATGCTTCTGAATTTCATCAACATTCTCCTGGAGCCACTAGCGGGGCTCGTAACGCCAACCCGTTTTGGGTTAAATTTCATGTACGTGAAATATAGTCTACACCCTGAGATGATTCCTCCGACGGTTTAATGATCGAACATCCGAGAGATGAAACGCAAAACTGAAACAGTTGCAGCCCCAGAAATCGCGAGCCCGGAAGTCGTCGGCGCTGCCGTCGGCGCGCGCATTCGTGCGCTGCGGCGAAGCAAGGGTTTGGGGCTCAACGAAATGGCGGATCGCACTGGACTCTCGATTGGCTTTTTGAGCCAGATGGAGCGCGGTCTGTCGTCGCCGACCTTGCGCGCGCTCACAAGCCTCGCCGACGCGATGCAAGTCAACCTCGCGGAGATTGTGCGCGGCCCGACGGTCTCCCAGCCCGCCGTGCCAGTCATCACCCGCGCAGGCGAGCGGTCGTCGATTTCGATGTGGAAATCTGGCATTCGGAAGCACGCACTGGCCAGTGGCGGCGCGGCGAGCAGCGCGTTTAGTTTCACGCTCCTTGAGTTTGAGCCGCGCGCCTCGTCTGGCGACGAACTCTACACGCACCAGGGCGAAGAGGCGGGCTACGTGTTACAGGGCCGGCTCAAACTGGTCGTCAATGACAAAGAATGGACGCTCGCTGCGGGCGATAGTTTTCATTTCAGCAGCGAGCTGCCGCATCGCTTTGAAAACGCCTCCACT
>JAYWAQ010000256.1:0-2012 GCA_043782305.1 Burkholderiales bacterium | reverse complement strand
TGGCTCGGGTGAAGGCGCTGCTGCGGCGTGTCCAGCCCGTGGCCACACCCGCCACTGCCGCTCAGTGTGGACTGACGCTCGATACCGAGCGGCTGCAGGCGCGGATAGATGGCGTATCGCTCGCGCTCACGCCGGTTGAATTTCGCCTGCTTGAAGCGCTGCACAAAGCCAACGGTCGCGTGCTTTCGCGTGATCAACTGATCGAATCAGTGCATGCCGATTATCGAGAAGTCAGTGATCGCAGTATCGACTCTCATATCCGCAACGTCCGTCGAAAATTAGACACGTCTGCTAAAGGCGAAGTCGGGAATGGTCATGACTGGGTGCGCTCGGTATATGGCGTTGGCTATGCGTTCAACCCGCGCGACTAGCGTTGCGATTTGACAGCGAGTAGGCGACTACGGCGTAAATTGGAAGTCAAGATTGAGCCACACGCTTTCATAGATCACCGTTCATATTGTCTCGATATTTGCTGCACTAACGCTCGCTATCGTTTGCACTCCCGTTCCATCAGGAGTGTTCCATGTCCCAGCAAGTATCTGCCGCAGCTAACGGCTTCCGCCGCAAAGGCCTGGCCACCGCCGTGGCGCTCGCGTCGGTGGCAGCCGTTGGCGTCTCAATCCTGATCTCGGCGTCCGTTTCGTCGCAAGTGCCACCACCGCCGCTGCGAGCGGGCGATCCGCTGCCCGGCCTGACTGCGCCGCAATTGCAGGCGTTCGTCGATGGCCTCGAAGAATTTACCAATGCTGAAACGCCGGAAGGCGGTCTCGGCCCATTGTTTAATCAAACTTCTTGCGTGGCCTGTCACAACGCTGCGGGGCCAGGCGGCGCGAGTGCAGTCACTGTCACCCGATTCGGTCGAATGCTGCCCGACGGCCGCTTCGATCCGCTTGATCGCCTCGGCGGCTCGTTGCTGCAAAAATTTGCCATCGCACCTGAATTGCAGGAAGTGGTTCCGCCGGAGGCTAACGTCGTAGCCCAGCGTGTTGCCACCCCAGTGTTCGGGCTTGGCCTGATTGAAGCGATCCCGGATGCTGCATTGATCGATGCAGCCGCGCGCAGTAAGCCTGACGGCGTACGCGGACGCGCGGCGATGATTGTTGACATTGAGACGGGCAACAGGCGTGTCGGCCGCCTCGGCTGGAAGGCCCAGCATGCGAGCGTTCTCGCCTTTGCCGCCGATGCATACAACAACGAAATGGGGATCACCAACTGCTTCTTTCCCATCGAAAACGCCCCCAATGGCAAACGCGAACTCCTCGCTCACTTCAATATTGGTACGGACGTGGAGGACGTGATTGATCCTGCAACTGGTTTGGCCGATGTCGACAAAGCCGCAAACTTCATGCGCTACCTTGCGCCTTTGTCTCGTCCTTCGATGAACGCCAGCGCTCGCGCGGGCGAAACGGTGTTTGAACAAACTGGTTGCAGCACTTGCCATACGCCGGTGCTGCAAACGGGTCGGAACGTTGTGGCAGCGCTTGATCGCAAAGCTGTACCGCTGTACTCGGACTTGTTGTTGCATGAAATGGGCGCCCTCGCCGACGGAATCGCACAAGAAGCCGCAGGCACCCGTGAAATGAAGACCGCGCCACTGTGGGGATTGCGCACGAGAACCAATCTACTGCATGACGGCCGCGCCCCTACGGCCACCATGGCGATTCAGGCGCATGACGGCGAGGCACGAAATTCGCGAGATCGCTTCAATCGACTGCCTCCGCCGCACCGGCAACAGTTGCTGGACTTTTTGCGGACGCTTTAACGACGAGGTAGCGCGTCGGGCGCAGCACGCGAATTTACGCAAATGCTCTGCATTTTGGCCGTTGGCGATGGCTGGCCAGCTCGGCGCTCGCTAAGCGGTCACGAGGCAGGCAATGCCCGCTCTAATATTTGGCGTGTACCGACGCAAATTCTCGGGGTGTGTTGGAATGTGGAAAATGCAGTCCATGCATTTCCAATCGCTCGCTCCGTTAATCTCTGCGCTCGTAGGCGCACTCACCGCATGGAGATCG
>JAYWAQ010000255.1:0-2019 GCA_043782305.1 Burkholderiales bacterium | reverse complement strand
ATTGATGCCATGCCTGCCAGCGAGCGGGTGCGGCATCGCATCAAGGCGTCAGGCAGGCGTTTTCATGCCAACGACAACATCAGCGAATTCATTCGTGAGGGTGAACTGCCTGAGTTGCAATCTGAGATTGAGGCGAAGCTGCGTGAGGTGTTGAAGAGTTTGGTGATTGATACTGAGAGCGATCACAACACGCAGGACACCGCCAAACGCGTGGCGAAGATGTACTTGAACGAAGTGTTTCGCGGGCGCTATGTGCCGCCGCCGCCGGTCACCGAGTTTCCGAATGTTGAGCACTTAAACGAGCTGATGATCGTCGGGCCGATCACCATTCGCTCGGCCTGTTCGCATCACTTTTGCCCGATCATGGGGCGCGTCTGGATTGGCGTGATGCCCAATCAACATTCCAATTTGATTGGCCTTTCAAAGTACGCACGGTTGGCCGATTGGGTGATGAGTCGCCCGCAGATTCAGGAAGAAGCGGTGTCGCAGTTGGCCAATTTGTTGCAGGACAAAATTCAACCGGACGGGCTGGCGCTGGTGATGGAGGCGGATCACTTTTGCATGCATTGGCGCGGCGTGAAAGACGTGGACGCGAAGATGATCAACAGCGTGATGCGCGGCTCGTTCCTGAAAGACGCTAATGTGCGTCGTGAATTTTTGTCGCTGGTCGACAGCAGAAAGTCTTAGTCATGTTGATCCGCTTAACCTATGTCAGCCGCGCCGCCGAAATCGTCACGCAGCCGATCATGGATTCGATACTGCAAACCTCGCGCCGAAACAATCCGGCCAACGGCGTCACTGGTGTACTGTGCACCAATAGCTACATTTTTTTACAGCTGCTTGAAGGTGGCCGCAAAGAGGTGAGCGAAACATACAACCGCATCGCGCGCGATCCGCGCCACGGCGACGTGCAACTGTTGCACATGGAAGAGGTGACCGAGCGCAAATTTGCTGGCTGGTCAATGGGCAAAGTGTCGTTTGACCGCATCAATATGGCGATCCTGCTTAAGTATTCTGCAAAGTCGGTGCTGGACCCCTACTCCGTGTCGGGCGCATCGTCAATTTCACTGCTTGATGAGTTGATGGCAACCGCGAGTGTGGCGTCTGGCGGCAATACGTAGCGACGCATTAAACGGCGGCTATTTTTTGCCGTCGCTCTTCATCGATTCGAGCTTCGCGATGTCGATCTTCGTCAACAGCGCTTTGACGTCATTCATTTCGATGCCGTCGCTGTTGAGCTGCACCATGAAGCGGTCGCCGACGACCATCGTCACGTCGCCGTGCTTGCTACCTTTGCTCCATTTTTCGTGCATCTTGCGGCCGCCGACGGTGGAGGTTTTCTCAAAGCCATTGCTCGTTTCTTTGTCGATTTCGACATTCATCCACATGTTGGCGAGGGCGAACGGGCCCGCCATCGAGCCCGGATCGGTAATTTCAAAGCGCACGCTTTTGCTGCCGTCGGCGGTGCGGAACGACTGTTTGGCCTCGGACACCGCGATGCCAAACGCGTTGTTCTTCTCACCCGAGCTGTCGCCCTTTTCAAACCCGGCGAGCTCTTGCGGCAGCGCTTCTTTGAGTTTGCGGAAATCCACCGGATCAAAGCTCCCAGCACCAACCACCCCGCCCGCAGCACCCGCCATCGCGCCTAACGCCTTCATGGCCTCGCCCATGGCGGCACCGACGTCTTGGCCGCCTTTGGTCGTCGCGCTTTCCATCTTTTTGCCCGCAGCCTCCATGTCTTTCGCGGCTTGTTCGAGCTGCTTCATCGCCTGCTCGCGTGCCACCTGCTCGGGGCTGGGGCCGCAGGCGGCGAGCAATGCGGTCGCACAGAGGATTGGGATGAGGGAAAAGTGGGTCATGGTTTTCATCTTGATGGTGCGAATTGAGGGTTCGCACATTAGGACGTAATTGGCCGCGTTATCGCGCCAAATTTTTTGTTGACGTGCAAAATTTCGCCTGTAGAAGCGGCCCTGGCCGCGATTTGTCTTGCGCTGACCGGGGATCGCGGCCAGGGCCGCT
>JAYWAQ010000254.1:0-5661 GCA_043782305.1 Burkholderiales bacterium | reverse complement strand
GCTGACGCTCGCTCGATGCGCTTCCAGCTCAGGCTCGGCCCCGTTCTCGCGGTGCGTAGTCAGCGCAGATTGCCAGCGCTCGAAAAACTTCTTCGCATTGGTGAGCTGATACGCCTTGATGCCACTATTTTCGCTGCGACCGTGGCTGACGCCTTCGAGATGAAATATTTCGGCCGCTGGCTGATAGAGCACTCGCAGACCGAGAGCCCGGATCCGGAACGCGAGATCAGTGTCCTCGTAGTAAGCGGGCGCGAAATACGTGTCGAAGCCGCCCATCTCCAGAAATAAATCACGACGAATCGCCAGCGCAGCACCTGAACAATAATCGGCGTCGCGAACGAAATTAAAGCGAGGGTCTTCGCGATTCTGTCCACGCCCCCAGTTCCAGGCGCTGCCATCGCGCCAGACGATGCCACCGGCTTCTTGCACCGTGCCATCAGCGTTAAGCAACTTGGCGCCAACCAGACCGACGTTGACTTGATGCTCAAAAGTATCGAGCATGGCATTGATTGCATTGGGTCGGAGCAGCGTGTCATTGTTGAGAATAATGAGCCACTGTCCGCGCGCTGCCTGCGCGCCAGCGTTTACGTTACCGATGAAGCCGAGATTTGACGCGTTCCTGACGAAACGCACGCCCCGCACAGACGCGAGCGCACTGGCCGCCGGTTCAGGCGAGCAGTCGTCCATGACAACGACTTCAAAGCTGTCGCGTGGCGGGTCAGCGGCGATGCTCTTGAGACAGGCGAAGGTCGTCGGATGCTGCCCGTACACCGGAATGACGATGGACACCATGGGTGATTCTGCGGTGGTGGGCAGAGTCAATGCCTCGATCACGGTGACGTCGGCGCTTGGCAGCGTGATCGATACAACAGGTTCCGGCGGCCTGAATTCAAGTTCAACACGATCACGCACACTGCGCCAGCCGCCGCGACGATAGCGCGCCACGCCGCCGCGCGCGAGAGTCGGCGCGCGGCGCGCGAGCCTGGCAGCGACGCCAAGCGCTTGGCGCAGGCGTCGCGTTCTGTTAACGACGCCTCGGAGCGGTCGCGTGATGCGCCACGATGTACTGCCCCAAATTTCGGACAGCTTGACATCAAGTTTGGCATTGTGACTTTGAAGTTCAGCCTGTACGCCCTCTAGGTGGGCGATGTGATCACGCGCTGCGGCTGCACGGTCATCGGCCTCATCCAGCGCGCTACGCCAGCGATTGCTGGCCGCAAAGTGCTCTTCCTGCAAATCTGCAAGCGCGTTTCGTGCTTCGCTCAGGAGCTGTAGGTTGGCGGCCATCAATTGCGAATGTGCTTCTGCGGCGGTCTTGTAAACGCTATGGCCAACGATTTCGTACTCACCCTCTGGCAATGCGGCAAGCCGCTGCTCGATGACGTTGATCGAGGGCCGATGACCACCGTACACGCCGACACGAAATACATTGATGAGTGCGCGCTGTGCTTCCGCAATCGGTGACAACACCCATTGGCTGCGTGCGATGAGCGCCGCCAATGGAGCCGCGTTCGACAAGTCCACAACAGTTGGCAACCCTGGCGCATAAGACCCAACCTCAGTCCGACTGCTATGGTCAGGCATTGTCGAAAGGGCGGCCGCTGACCCCGTGCCTGCGCGCAGCAGCGCATCGTGCCAGACGGCGGGCAACGAATCGAACGGCAACAACGAGGCCTGAGCCATGCCGCGCAAACGCTCGGGAAAAGCGCCGAGATCAGACGCGACAATGGGAAGCCCCGACGCAATCGCAGTCGATAACGTGAACGAAAAGGTCTCTGGCACTTGCGACGGTAGCCAGAGCACATCAGGCCGCTCCATCGCAATGAGGCGCGGCAGCTCTTCGGTTTCGTATGACCCGGTTGCAGTCAGATTTTTTGGTAGCGGTTCTGCTGCGTGCCCAATCAAACGAAGCACGACGGGGGAACTGGTGTGCTCGGCGAAGTCTGCAACTGCCAGGGCAACGGAAAGCCCTTTTGATTTTGACAGTGCGCCAAGCAATGCCACTTTGACGATGTGTGGAAAGTGTACCCGTGACTCAACGTGCGGCGACACTTGAATGGTGAGATCGGGCAGGTAGTGATGCACTTTGTCGGCAACACTTTGGCTCGGAGCAAGCACCAGGGCGGCACGACACAGCGTTGCCGCCCATGCCGCACGCCACTCCGTGATGCTGAGCGCCCAGGCATGTGGACGTCCCTGAATACAAAGATTGCAGCCCGCTTCGTCGGGCTCGCCGCAGTAGCGACCTTCCGCAGTTACCAATTGATATTGCGGGCAGATGCTGGCGTAATCGTGCAGCGAGCAATCGAGTGGTACACCGAGCGCTTGATCCAGATCCAGAATGTGACGGGGAAGGCCATGTACGTGATGCAAATGCATGCGCTCGAACTTGAGCGCACTTAACGCCGCGACCAGCGCCGCCCAATCGGAGCATCCGATACGATAGTTGTCGCCAGAAGGCATCGTAATTTCCACGCTCTGGCCGTCACATGGGCGCAGTATCGCCACGCGTGTGCGTTTAGAAAGCGATGCCGCCAGCGACTTCACCTGCTGCTCAACGCCGCCACCCCAGGCGTGTGTCACGAATAACAGGCGCGGCAACCCGGCTTCTGCGAATGCAGCCAACGAGGCGGGTAGTTGGGTCGTCATCGGCAGCTAGCGTGTACCGCTGAGCGCACGTGCGGCCCGCACCAACCAGGGCTCGCGCAGCGCCGCAACCGGAGCGCCTGTCACTGCAACCGCAGCAGGCGGGTGCGACGATTTAAGAGCTGCAATTTCCGCATGCAGCATCTCGTTTTCACGATAGGTTCTCGACCATTCGGCGTAAACTGATTGTTTGCGGTCCGTGACCAAACTGAGTTCCGGCTTGACGCCTTTGAGAGGGTGGGCGTTGTGCGCGCAAAATACGACAAAGTAAAGCGGTTCGGGATAGGCGGCATCGCCCTCTGCGGTCAGAGCAGCAGCGCTAGTAGCCGCTGTTTCAAGTGGCCACACCATCGAATGAAATGCCGCTCGTTGAGCAAACCATGCTTGCGCAGGAAAATGTGCATCAAGCAGTGTCTTCAATTCGGCACGATCCAGTTCCTTGACGTGAAACTCGTTTTTGTAGCCCGTTTTTTCGCTGTATTCCGGGCGGTTGGGCGAAGAGATGATGAACACTCCGCCCGGCGCGAGCAGGCGATCTACTTCGCGCATGAACGCTTCGTGCTCCGTCATGTGCTCAATCGTTTCGAACGAAACGATCACGTCGAAGCTGCCGTCAGGCTCCGATATTTGTGTGCAATTCGCCGCGACGTAGCGCAGATTTTTATTCGTGTAGCGGCTGTTTGCATGCGCCACCGCATCAACTGAAATATCAGCGCCAACGACGCTGGCAGCAGACGTTGAAAGCAGGTGCGAGCCGTAGCCCTCTCCGCTTGCAACATCAAGTACACGTTTGCCGACGACGTAGCTGCGAACGATCAAGTAGCGATGCCAATGCTCGTAAATCATCTCGCCTGCGCATTCGGGCAGGAAGCGTTCGCCGGTAAAAGTCAGTGTCATTCGTTGCCGTCCGGCGAGCCTTGATGGGAATGGGGTGCGTAGTTTTTTGCGAACATATCGGCGAGTTTGCGCCTATCCTGCTTGGTTGGGCGACCACGAAACTGCGCCGCGCCGTGACCACCCATAGCGGCATCGGCAGCGGCGTGGAGCGCCTGCTGCTCAAGACGTGTCGCCAGGCTTTCCTCGGTTTCACGGTACAACAGAGCCGCGTCGCTAGCCGATCCACGCCGCTCGGAGATTCGCGTGACCAACACCTGTTGCAGCATGTCGCCGCGCTGCACGGCATAGGTCTCGCCGATGCGCACGGTGTGCGCAGGCTTCACACGATCACCTGATACCGAGCCCACTGAAGCGCGACGCACATGACCCGCATCAATCGCGTCCGTAGCGAGCGAGCGCGTCTTGTAGAAACGCGCAGCCCAGAGCCACTTGTCGATGCGAACAGCATTCGTTTCGGACATCAGCTGCACCATTGAAATCTATTGCAATAGCTGCGAGCCGGGCGGATGCAGTGCATCGTTGCGACGAAAGAGCTCAGTGAATGATGCTGCACTGACTTCGTAGCCTTTGCCGCAAAATTCGCAAAGGGTTGCGATCTTTCCCTGTTCCTCAATCAATGGTTGCAACTCCGCTTCCCCAACGAGTTTCAGCGCATTTAGAACGCGTTCCATGCTGCATGAGCAGGCGAACTTCACGGCTTGTGCCGGACTGACTCTTACCGTGTGTTGGGCGAAAGTGAACTGCAACCATTCGCTGTACGGGAAGGGCATAAAGTGTTCGGAAAACGTTTGATTTGCCTGCGCCACCACGGCATTCCATGCGGGCGTTGCTGCATCCGTGCTGTCCGGCAGACGCTCCAACAACATCGCCTCCATCACATCGCCATCTTGCCGCAACCACATACGTGTTTCCGTTTGCTGCGAATTGCTCAAGTAATCTTCGAGCAAGTGGGCGACGCTGCCATCGATGGTCTCGCCTTCTTCGTTTTTCCGGGAAAGCGCAACGATGCCTTGATACGGCTGCCCTTCAGTCGGCGCAATCGTAAGCACAAAACGACCTTTACCGTCAGGTCCGACCATCGCCTCCAAGGATGCATCGCTCGTCACAATGGCGCCTTCGCGCACACTGGCGTAGAGCCGAAACGTAAGCGCGTCCGTAGCTTCGACGCAGAGCAGCGGCACGTCGCCTGTGCCCTGAGCTTGCAGAACGACCTGAGCGCTTTGTTTGAGATTGCTCGCCAGCAACGCTGCCGCACCGGCCAGTTGCCGCAACAACGTGACCACCGCTTCAGGGTAGTCGTGGTGCTGCATGGCTTGAGTCAGACTCTCCTCAAGGCGCACGACGACGCCGCGAGCAGGGGCCGTGTCGAGCCAGAAGCGCATGAGTTGATCGTAGCCAGCGGAGAGCTTATCCATATTCGTGCGGGCAATTGTGGCAGCTAAGCCACTGCCACGAGCGGCTTCATCGCAATCGTGACCACCTGCAGCGGCAGCGACGAATTCTTGTCAAACGTGGCACCCGCCTCAACGCCAATGCGCGCAATCGCCTCGGTGGAGTCGAGTTGGTCATACAGTGCGTTCATCGCACCCAATGCATATTCACGGCCCGATCCCGCAGCCCAGAATCGTTTGAATTCGAACACTTCACGCATCGAATAAATGCCATAAATACCGGTTGGGTTGGCGATCAGCGCGGTGATGTGCGTGCTCTCGTATGCGTCTTCGTCCTCTTCTTTTGGGTTGAGGTAATGCTGATCCTTGAGAATGGCGTGCAGCTTGCGAAACGTCTCGAAGATCTCGGATTTGCTGTTGAAGTTCAGATCCTTTGCCGTCGACAACAGATTTTCGTAAACCAGTTGATGCGCCGCGCTGCCGCAAAGAGCGATTACGGTTTCACCATAGCGCACCATCTTGTCCGACGATGCATCAAAATTGTCGGACAAGCGCGTATCACCAAACGTGGTGAGTGAATCGGCTGCAATCGCAGCCACATTGCCTTTGCGCACGACAACAAGAGTGGTCATAACAACTGCTTTCTTTTTTCTGGTTAACCTTTGATTATAGATTTTGCGGCTGGTCTGTTGCTAGCCCGCATATTTCATAGCTACTCCGGCGACGC
>JAYWAQ010000253.1:0-2020 GCA_043782305.1 Burkholderiales bacterium | reverse complement strand
CGCCAGTGCCCGCTTTGTAGATGTAGTTGTTGGGCGAAATGTTGTTGAACGCTGCAGCCGCGTCCCAGACCGTGTGACCCGGCTGCGCGAAGGTCAGGAATTTGTTGTCGGTGGACGCAGGCCCGATGGTTCGGGACGGATTGAGGGATGCCTGAAACTTGCCGCTGGCGACGGCTCGACCGGTCAGGCGCATGGTGTAGGTGCCTGCTGGGCCGCTAATATCGGCGAGCACGTAACGCTTGCCGTTACTGTTGGTCGAACCGCCCCGCTGGAAATAGCTGACGCCGCCGCCGGTTTTGCTGTCGCTGCCGTTGGCGGCGGGAGCGATGTAGGGCCCGAACGTTTCGGTGGGTGTGATCAGCGTGACATCAAACTGATCAGCACCGGCATACCAGAGCCAGACGCGCAGGTTGCTGGCGGCGTTGGTTGCGCCCTTTTGCACCTGCAGATCGACGCTCGCGCCTTGTGCGACGGTGCCTTCGGCGTAGTTGGTCGAGCCGCCGTCGTCACTGGAGCCGCTCAAAATGACGAGGCCCGGTTTGCCAGCGCCGGCCACCGCATCCATCGCCTCAGCCAGCGAGCCGGTACCGTCCATCGGTCCGGTCACGCTGCCGAAGTTCATGTGGATCACTGCTGGGAGGCCCAGTCGCGTCGCCGTATCTTTTACAAAGCTCAGCGCGAGCGGCAATCGGGCGGGATCATAGAACGCGGCTTCGGCCGGAAAGGCGCCGTGTGCCGGTGACCCGGCGCTCGTAAATTTCACAACAACGAGCGTTGCCTCGTATGCTGGTGCGCGGTACTTGCCACTGCTCGCAGCGCCGTTGCCCGCGGAGCCGCCCGCTGTCGCTGAGCCGTGTCCGTGCGCGTCGCGCGTGCCCAACTCGGTACCTGCGGTCAGCGCGGCGTTGATTTGCGCGCGGGTGTAGATCGTGCCCTTGCCGTAGGTGTTGCCCGGCGCGGCTGCACCGCTGTCGTCCATCAGATCGAAGATCGCTTCAATGCGCGTCGATCCGTCGGCGTTTCGGAAATCCGGATGCTTCCAGTCGATGCCGCGGTCAATCGGCGCCACGATCACGCCGCGTCCCGACACACCGTAGGTCGACCATGCCTTGTCAACCCGGGCTTCGACATTGCTTTCGGGCTCTGCGAATGATGCCGTTGTGCTGGCGAGCATGGCTACGGCAATCGCGCCTTTGATTGATACTCTGACAACCCTATTCATGTTCATGAAAAACTCCCGAAACGAACGGTACTCGCCGGATTGGCGAACGAAAATTTGCGTCGATCAATTCCTGATTACCAAGATGCCTCACCTATGGCGTCATTCCCGATGCATGGCATCGGGAATCCAGAAAGTTGGCCACCGCAGTCGCTTCAAACAACATCTCAGTGCGGCCACGTTCTGGATACCCGCCTTCAGCGAGTATGACGGCGTTTTGGACGGCGCTGCTGAGGCACCTTGCAAATCAGGAATCAATTTACCACCTATAACCGGCAAAACGGCTGAAATTGCCGTGTGTAGCTGTTACACAGCGTTACGTTCGAAGCGTTAGCGGGACGCTAACATTGGCGCCGTTGCGGACTAACTTTCCGCCCAGGGATGAAGAAAATGTTGCGTATTACTGAACTTAAACTGCCTCTCGATCACGCAGAGGCAGATCTGCTAACGGCGCTCGTCACCAAGCTTGGCATTCGCGCTGAGCAGGTCACGCGATTCGTGATTTTTCGGCGCGGGTACGACTCGCGGAAGAAGGCGGATATTCAGCTCGTCTACACGCTGGATTTTGACGTGCCACCTGCGGTGGCGGCGTATCTGCTTAAGAAATTCAAGCGCGATGTCAATCTGTTGCCGACGCCTGATACGAGCTACAAATTTGTTGCCGACGCCGCGACGTTGGGGACAAAAAACTTGCGCCCCGTCGTCATTGGCTTCGGGCCGTGCGGCATCATGGCAGCGTTAATCCTCGCGCAAATGGGTTTGCGCCCGATCATTCTGGAGCGGGGCAAGGTGGGGCGTGAA
>JAYWAQ010000252.1:0-5668 GCA_043782305.1 Burkholderiales bacterium | reverse complement strand
GTGCAACGATCCCGGCCCCGCCGTGCCGTAATTCAATTTACCGGGATTGGCTTTCGCGTACGCCACCAATTCCTTGAACGTCTTGACCGGCAATTTGTCGGTCACCGCAATCGCCTGCGCCGAATTGATAATGAGCGCGACAGGCAAGAAACTTTTGACTGGATCCCAGTCAAGGTTCTTGTACAGGAACGGATTGGCCGCATGAAAGCCGGAGTACGCCGCCAGCAATGTGTAACCGTCGGGCTTGGCTTTTGCCACGTAGCTCGCGGCGATGTTGCCCGAAGCTCCCGGCTTGTTCTCGACGACGACGCTCTGCCCCAACGCTTTCGACAGCGGCTCGGCGATTTGTCGCGCCATCAGGTCGGTCGAGCCACCCGGTGTCACCGGCACGATGAGCGTGATGGGGCGGGATGGAAAGGTCTGTGCACCGACATTGAGCGCGAAACCGAGGGCCGCAGCGACAGTGAAAAAGCGATTCATAAAGTTAAATTCGTTATGGGGTTGAATAGATCTGCGTTCGACACAAAGTTTAAGTAGCTTTTCACATTCCAGATTACGTATGAACCCGCAAGCTACAACCCTGTTTTCTCGCATTCGCGTAGGCGCAATCGAAGCCGCCAACCGCGTTTTCATGGCCCCGCTCACGCGTTGCCGCTCGACCCCCGGCACTGATGCGCCCAACGCCATGATCGCCGAGTATTACGGGCAGCGAGCGAGCGCAGGGATCATCGTCAGCGAGGCGACACAGGTGTTGCCAACGGGCAAGGGTTACGTCGGCACGCCGGGCATTTACAGCGCCGAGCAGGAAGCAGGCTGGAAACTTACGACCGCTGCCGTTCACGCAAAAGGCGGAAAGATCGTCGCGCAGCTGTGGCACGTCGGTGCGATTTCGCATCCGGATTTGCAGCCCGACCATGTGTTGCCCGTATCGGCGTCGACTGGCTATAACCCCGGCGGCACGATTTACACACAGAACGGAAAAGTGGATCGCGTCGCAGCGCGCGGACTTGAAACCGCAGAAGTCAAAGCGTATGTCGAGGCGTACCGGCATTCGGCAGAAGTGGCCAAACGCGCCGGCTTCGACGGCGTCGAAATTCACAGCGCCAACGGCTACCTTCTGGAGCAGTTCATTCGCGATAGCTCGAATAAGCGCACCGATGAATACGGTGGCGCAATCGCCAACCGCATTCGATTCACGCTCGAAGTGGTGGACGCCGCGATCTCGGTATGGGGCAAAGAACGTGTCGGCATTCGCCTGTCGCCGGTTACCGCAGCAAACGGCGCCATGCCGGACAGCAGCACGCAGGCGACGTACGGCGCGCTAGTCGAAGCGCTCGCGAAACGTGGCGTCGCATTTGTGCATTTCATCGAAGGCAACACCGGCGGTGCGCGCGATTTGAAAGACTTTGATTTCGCGTGGGCCAAGAAGACGCTGTCCGCCGCAGGCGTCGCTTATGTGGGCAACAACAAATATGACCGCACAATGGCGATTGAAGCGGTTGCCCATGGTGCGGTCGACGCTGTGGCATTCGGCGTGCCGTTCATCGCCAACCCGGATTTGCCTGAGCGGCTGAAGCGTGATGCGCCACTCAACGCGGCGAATCCGAAATCATTTTACAGCGCGGGCCCCGAGGGCTATACGGACTACCCGACGCTGTAACGACGAATCTGTGGCGCGCGGAGCCGCGCCAGCCGACGCAGCACGTCTCACCCGCAGTTCGTCGACTTCTCACGCGCTCCGCCGGTGATTTCCGCTATTCATCGCAGCGGCCATTGAAGCTGGACGCATTGGCCTGCACATAGTGTCAGCGCACAAGTTCGTGCGTAACAAATGCTGACCGCAAGGCCGGAGAATCACGATGGACTTTTCTTTCAAATCGCACGCAACTAAAACGGCTAAGACGTCGGTCGCGCTCACGCTGACCACGGCGGTGCTCGCGCTCGCGGGTTGCGACAACGCCACGCCACCGCGCGCGATGCCCAACACACCACCTGCAGCCGTCGCGCAGGCGTCTGCAACGCAAGCACCGACGATGCAGACCGGCATGGAGGCGATCAAGGCCTGCAAGGCCAATGGGCTCGAAGAAGCCACTTGCACGCAGGTCTATCACGACATGATGGCGGGTCGCCCGCCGCAGGGCGCATCCACACTCGCCGATTGCGAAGCGAAATTCGGTGCTGGCCAATGCGGCAACAACCCGGTGCCGAATGCGAATGGCAGCGGTAGCGTGTTCCTGCCGCTCGTCGCTGGCGCGGCGCTCGGCGCGCTCGGCGGTTATCTGCTGTCGAAGAATCTGGCACCGAAGGGCGCTTACACACCTCCGACCGACTGGCTCAAGAATCGCCCCGCGATCAGCGCGCCGCAGAATCCGGTGCCCGGCATGGCAAAGAGCGGCGCGGCTGCAGGCGCTTATGCGCAAACGCCGGGGAATTACAAAGTCGGCGACGCGAAAGTAGCAGGTGCGCCCGGTGCTGCAGCGACCCAGTTCACGCCCCCAGCGGGCGGCGCGAAGAGCGCCGCAGCGCTCCCGCCAGCAACACAATCGGGATCATCGTTCAAACAGGGCAGCGCGGCCAGCCCATACGCGACGAGTGGCGGCAACTCGTCCTACGGCAACAGCAACTACAACCAAC
Organism: Burkholderiales bacterium; assembly: GCA_043782305.1. Classification (GTDB taxonomy): domain Bacteria; phylum Pseudomonadota; class Gammaproteobacteria; order Burkholderiales; family Casimicrobiaceae; genus Casimicrobium. The sequence continues at coordinate 3,034 of JAYWAQ010000252.1, read as the reverse complement.
GCGCACCGCAATCGACGCGTCCAGGCTCGCGATCAATCGGGCGGCGTCGCTAGCCAGCAGCGCTAAGGCTTAGCCGACGCTGATATAGCCGCCATCCACCGGCAGAATGCTGCCGGTCACGTAGCGCGCCGCGTCGGAGCAGAGGAACATGATCGGGTCGGCGATTTCTGATGTCTCCGCCCAGCGGTTCATCGGAATGCGGCCCATAATCTGCGCGTTGCGCTCCGGGTTTTCGCGGGCACCGCGTGAGAGCTCGGTGACCACCCATCCCGGCGCAACGGCATTCACGCGAATGCCATCGGTCGCATAAGCCGCCCCGAGCGACATCACGAGGTTTTTCACTGCACCTTTCGACGCTGAATAAGCTGGCTGCACCGGCCCGCCGAAAAAGCTCATCACCGAACCGATGAACACAATTGCGCCCTTGCTCTTCGCTAGCAGTGGACGGGCCGCCGTCGCCACACGCATGCCGCCCGTGAGATTCACGTCTATGACTTCAGCGAACGTCTCTGGATCGTGCTCAGCCGCACGGCGGATGATGCCCGCAGAGTTCACCACGAAATCAAGCTGATCGAGCGAACCGATGAGCCGCTTGACGGCCTCACCATCGCGCACATTAAGCGCCTCACTGCGCACGCCCGCGAAGTCCGGGTTCGCGCGCGCCGCCGCGATTTCCTGCTCAGTCACCCCACATGCGATCACGCTTGCGCCGCAGCGCTTGAACGCGAGCGACGCAGCGGCACCGATGCCGGAAACGCCGCCGGTGACGAGGGCGACTTTGCCTGAGAAGTTGAATGATGTGTTCATTTGCGAGGTACTTTCTGTTTCGATGGACTCTGTGATGAGACAACGCTATTGCCGAACGTCAGCAGCGTCCGATCAACGCTCAAGAGGCGCAGACTATGAAGTTTGGCCTGAGCGTATAGCAGTCGATCAAAAGGATCGCCATGCGCCTGCTTCAGATCACAGGACAGGAGAACAGACTCCGAAGAAATCGTCAGGTGCTGCACTCCGACGGCGAGCGCCTCACGGGCGGCAATCCGAGGCTCCAGAGAGAGTTTGCCGGTACGCCATTTGAGTCCAATTTCAAGAATCGAAACATCCGAGAAGTAGACAGCCTCGGCCGATTCAATCTGTTTCCTTGCGCGCTGATTTAAGCTGGCATCGTCATTGAGAAGCCAGATCAAATAGTGCGTGTCGAGCAACAGCTTCACGGATGACGCAGCAAGTCATCATCCGTCATCGGCGTTGAAAAATCAGGCGACATCTTGATTTTCCCCGCGAGAGCACCGCCAAACTTCACGCCGCTACGCGACTTCGGTCCGTCCGTGACAGGCGTCAGTCGCACCAGCGGTTTGCCCGCACGCGCAATCACCACCGTCTCGCCCGCAAGCGCACGATCCAGCAAATTGGAGAGTTGGGTTTTTGCTTCGTAGATGTTGAGTTGCATGGTTGGCATCAATTCAGTTGACCAACTTTCATTTTACCTGACCAACATAGCGTCAGCAGAAACTCAGAACGCCCTTGGATAAAGTTTGTGCGTAACCCACAATTGCAGTACACCCAAAAGGGCAGTGGCGGCGTTCCAGATCATTCCCGTTGCGTCGATCAAGAAATAAATCCAGGCGAAGGCAAACATTCCGACAATCAGCATTGAAGCGCCGAGTCCGAAAAATAGGTAGCAAAGCAAGCGCTTCCAGTGCGGTACTCCGTCGCTAGCCATTGCCGCCCAGAGCGTTGGTGAGGGGTGATATTCAGTGTCGAATCCGCAGGTCGTGCACACGGTCGTCTGCGCAACATTCACCGAATCACAGTGATGGCAGCGCCAGTCGTAGGTGGAGGCACGAGACACTTGGCGCTACAACGCCATATTGTTAGAGCTTGGGTGCTTCGCCGACAATAGTGGATGCAGGTTGAATGCCGTCTCGCGTGTAGACAGTGATCACCGAATCATCGGCAACAAGCCAAACTTCCAGCGCGCCTGCGGCGAAATACGCGCCGCGCTTGGCTGACATTTCAGCATCCGTATTGCTACTCGAAAGCACTTCGACACATAGCTCGGGCGCTAGCGGCAGCGGGCTGGCGTTGCCGTGCGTTTCGTCGAACTGGTTCGAACACCACACGACATCGGGGACCCGTACCCCGAACTGCGTCTGGATCGCGGCTTCGGGAATCACGCTGCCAGTAGTAAGTTTTCGGTTCAGATAGGCTATGAGTTTGCCTTGGCGGCGACCATGCCAGGTAGATGCGGGTGACATTTCAATCGTTCCGAGTTGATTGAGTTCGATTTTGAAAGGCAGATCACGAAGGGTGGGCTCTGCCAAAACATCTGACCATCGCATAAGCGTTACTCCATTTTGCGCAATGAGTGTAGTCCGAACGCCACTATCGTAACGTCGATTCGCCTTACTTCAGCCCCTTAAACCTAACCCGCTTAGGCCGCGCCCCTTCTTCACCGAGTCGATGGACTTTATCGGCTTCATACTCGTGGAAGTTGCCGTTGAAGAAAGTCCATTGGCTGTCGCCCTCGCACGCGAGGATATGGGTGCAAATCTTGTCGAGGAACCAGCGATCATGTGAGATGACCAGCGCGGTGCCGGCAAACTCCAACAGAGCATCCTCCAGCGCACGCAAGGTTTCAACGTCGAGGTCATTCGACGGTTCGTCGAGCAGCAGCACGTTGGCGCCCTTAAGCAGCGTCTTTGCCAGATGCAGGCGACCGCGCTCACCACCGGACAAATTGCCGACCAGTTTTTGCTGATCCGCGCCTTTGAAATTGAAGCGACCTATATAGGCGCGGCTTTGCATTTCGAAGCGTCCGACTTGCAGAATGTCCGCGCCGCCGGAGACGTCCTGCCACACGGTTTTGTCGTTGGTGAGGCTTTCGCGCGATTGATCGACAAAGGACATTTGTACGGTCTGGCCGATGACGACTTCGCCTTTGTCTGGCTTCTCGACGCCCTGAATCATCTTGAAGATCGTTGACTTACCGGCACCGTTCGGGCCGATGATGCCGACAATGGCGCCGGGCGGA
>JAYWAQ010000251.1:0-5684 GCA_043782305.1 Burkholderiales bacterium | reverse complement strand
GTTTCGACGAGCCCTTCCTCGGCAGCATCGACGGCGACCTGGGCCCGCGCGAACTGGCCGATACCGAGGCCGTCACCGATGTCCTTATCAAGGAAGGCATCGTCGACAAGAACAAACTTTACGCCGCGGGCGGCAGCTACGGTGGTTACATGGTCGCGTGGATGAACGGCCACACCGACCGCTACAAAGCCTACGTCTGCCACGCCGGCGTCTACAACTGGACCACGCAATTCGGCGACGATGGCTACCTCTGGCTCAATCAGGAGCTAGGCGTCTGGCCGTGGGAAAACCTCGAAAAATACCAGTCACAATCACCGCACGCGTTCTCGAAAAACTTCAAGACGCCCACGCTCGTCATCCACGGCGAACTCGACTACCGCGTGCCGTATTACGAAGGCCTCGAGTACTACAACACCCTGCGCGCCAAAGGCATAGCCGCCAGACTCGTCGTCTACCCCGACGAAAACCACTGGATCCTCAAACCACAAAACTCACGGCTTTGGTATAGGGAGTTTTTTGCGTGGTTGAAACGCTTCTAGGCGGCGCTGGTTCTGACCCCTCTCCCGCAGCGCGGGAGAGGGTTGGGGTGAGGGCGGTGGCTACCGCAAGCAATTTGGCCCTTCGCCGCCGTTTCCGCGAAGGCAAGGAACCTGACCGATAAATCCAACTCGAATATCAACAATCCAACATCGATTTCTCAACATGCCGAGCAACACCATCGTCAGCGTTCAAACCGCATCAGCGCAATTTGATGAACTGCTTGACCGAGTAAGCCACGGCGACGAGATCACCATCACAGTCGACGGCAAACCAGTGGCAACGCTAGCGCCAATCCGCGCAAACAGAAAGGCTCTCCCGTATGGCCTTCTGAAAGGAAAACTCGTGATGAAAGCGGATTTTGACGAACCGTTGCCCGACCAGATGGGCGGAAAACAAAAATCTGCGCACTCGCTTCCGCCGACTTTGGCGCGACCGAAGCCCCAACGCCAGCGCGGACGCGTCAAAGGTATCGACGACAGCGCATTTTTCGAGCGACTCGAGTGCGTGGAATCTGCAGCCGCCGAAAAGCGATCTAATCCGCACAGCGGTACCAGTTTCGATGATTTTCTTCGCGAGGAAGGCACCTTTGATGAAACGCACGCGAAGGCTAGCGAACGCGCACGAAACGAGCAGATCGAAGATAGTTTGCGGGGCGATTAGCGTCTGCGACTCGCCGCTATGGCGCATCCACCAAACGCGTGGCCAACAAGTTGCCACCCTCCCCGCTTTTGATACATAAAAAGATATAATTCGACAATGAAATCGATCTACTGGGTTGCCAGTGCCAAGGACGATCTCGATGACATGCCCGCAACAGTGCAGGACACATTCGGCTTCGCGCTTCATCTCGCACAAGCGGGGCAGAAACATCCGGATGCCAAATCGTTAAAGGGATTCGGCGGTGCAGGCGTACTGGAAGTAGTGGAGAGTTGGCAGGGCAACGCGTATCGTGCGGTGTACACGCTGAAAGTTGCAGAGGCGGTCTACGTGCTGCATTGCTTTCAGAAGAAATCCACCAAGGGCGCGGAAACGCCGAAGCCCGACATGGAACTCATCCGTGATCGATTGAAATTCGTGCTGAGTCACACAAAGGATTAACCGATGAAGATTACCCAAAGTTCCGGCAATGTTTACGCCGATATCGGTGTCGCTCAACCCGAGTCGATGCTCGCCAAAGCGCAGCTAGCTCAGCGCGTCGGCAGCATCATTGCAGCGCGCAAACTCACCCAGCGCGAAGCCGCAGAAATCATCGGCGTGCCGCAGCCAAAGCTATCCAACATCCTGCGCGGACAATTCCGTGGCGTAAGCGAAGCCAAGCTCATGGACTGCCTGTTGCGCCTCGGCAATGACGTGCAGATTGTCGTGAAACCTGCTCGAAGGAAGGCTTCAGTGGGGTTGTTGTCGGTGGCGTTTGTTTAGATCATTGAGACACGTCGGCGACAAGTTGCCTACCCTGCCGGACTAGAGGTAATTGAATGTTGCAAACAGCGGTAAACACGCAGAGAATCCCAGAAGCGTTTGAAAAATTCATCAAATTGGTCGGCTCCCACCATTGGACTACGCGCGCGACCTACGTCAATCAGCAAGCCACCAGAAACAGTTTCTTAGGCCCTCTTCTCCGCGAAGAATATGCGACCGCTTTAGCCCTAACCGCGTGCAGCGCAATACGTGCAAAGCGCGGCGAGTTAGTGTTATCTACCAACGAGCTGGCGATTTTTTACTCAGCCATTACTCTGGTAACAAACACGCTATCGGTGACACAAGCTATGTCTAGTGTGGATGCGACGCGTTTCGTGAAAAGGGTTCGCGGTGCAATCAAGGACCCAGAAGCCATGCGTGCGTTGCATCTCGAACTCACTACTGCTACGCACTTTCTGCGAAAAGGCGTGAATATAGTCTGGCCAGACATTAACGGAATTGGCACATTCGATCTCCTACTTACAACGCTTGGCCCCTGCGGCTTGGAAGTAGAGTGCAAAGCAATCTCGTGGAACAAAGGTCGAAAGATATGGCGGAAGGAAGCCGCAGAGTTCTACAACCAGATATATGCGCAAATTCGTAGGATCGGTGAAACCATCGTTGGCGGGCTGACGGTGGTCATGACAGTGCCTGATCGTCTTCCCACATCCAATGAGCATCGTAAAGCACTTGGTTCAACGCTGATAAAGCAAATATTGATTGGAAAAGGTGAATTGCTCCAAGACGGTGTAGATATTCGAATCGAACCGTTCGACATTGCAATGCTTCCTTCTGTCACTTCGCCAATCGTTGACCCGGTAGCTAAGTTGCAGATTGACAAGCTCACCAACACGCAGAATCGTGAATCTCTTGTTGTGGGTCGGCGCAATCAAGGCGCGATCATTTTTGTATTGCAGAGCGCCAAGACCGACGCTACCCTCTCTGCAATGTTTGACACGCTCAGCGACTCCGCTAAGACGCAGTTGTCGAAAACGCGGCCTGCGATATATGCGGTCGAGCTGCAAGGAATGTCATACGATGCACTGATCGCTACTGGCGAACAAGACAAAGATCCAGAACAACCTAAGACCGCCCTTAGTCACGCTGTCAGTAAGTTTCTCTCCAGCACAGATCGCGATCATGTTGTCGGCGTCGCCTTTCTCAGTGGAGGACAAAGAACGGTGCATGAACAAAATGCATCGTCAGCCGTGACTAGCGCTATGGGTTCCGTCTACTACTTTCCCAAAAAAAGCGGCAGCCTTTGGCATCAAGATTTTTCAGGGCTATTTGGATCGATCACTTCGGAGTCGTCTATCGAGCATGAAAGAAGTCAAACGGGCTTAGCGTAATTTGAGCAATATGGGACAGACTTAGCATTCGACCACCCGCAGCAAGCAACACCCTCAAACTTCGCAAGCGAAATGAAAATCCAAGTAAACGGAATCAACCTCTTCTTCGACACAGAAGGCGCATCCCTACGCGCCAGCGGCAGCGCAATGCGCGAAGTCCCAACCGTGATCCTGCTCCACGGCGGCCCCGGCGCAGACCACTCCATTTACAAGACCGACTTCACGGCGATGACCGATGTGGCGCAGGTGATTTATCTGGATCATCGTGGCAATGGTCTCAGTGATGATGGCCGGCCGGAGCTTTGGACGTTGGCGCAGTGGGCGGATGATCTGGTGGCGTTTTGTGACGCGCTGGGGATCGTGAAGCCTGTTGTGTACGGCGCGTCGTTTGGCGGCACGGTGGCGATGACTTACGCGACGCGCTATCCGGAGCAAGCGGGCAAGTTCGCGCTGCCAAGCAGGTCCGGGCAGGGAGCTACCTGCGCAAGCGAGCGTCGAGACTGATGACGCTGCAATTGAAATTTCGCGCTAAATCAATTAGAAGAGTTCACCGGCTCCAAAAAAGACGCTCTCACCGATGACGCAAAGCATCACCAGATTACGTCCATCATTCTTATTCCCCTTTCAAAGGTCAAACCCATGCCAGTTTCATCTTTTGGTTCACTGCAAATGGGCAGTCGTGGCCCAACCGTGGCAAGTTTGCAGTCAAAACTCAACAGCGCGCTCATACCGTCGCCGGGATTGGTCGCGGACGGCGTTTTCGGGGCGAAGACGGCACAAGCGGTAAAGCTTTTTCAGCAGCGCAAGGGACTGGCTGCTGATGGCGTTGTTGGCCCCAAAACGGCGGCGGCATTGGGATTGTCCCTTGCTGGCGGAGGAGCTGGCGGCGGTGGCGGAGCTGGCGGTGGCGGCGGTGGTGGTGCCGTCGGGCCTGTGACCCCTGGAACCTTCGTAGATCTGTCCCAGTTCAATGTGGTGATCGAGGCGATCATCGGTGGCATGCAAAAGATCGTGTCGAACCTGCTTTCGTGGATTGACTCTGACTTCGTTCCACAATTTGTTTTTGACCGTGTTGCAGGCTCGCTCAACGGTGTCGTCAATGGGTTGGCGGGATCATTGCGCGGCATCACGCGACAAGCCGTGGGGCTCGGGCAGGATCCCGCTGCGTTTGTCACCGGCCGGATTCGTGAAATCCTCGCGCGCTCTGTCTCGAACCTGACCAGTGCGGTGCAACCGCTGGTGGGCTTGCCAATCATCGGTGGTGTTGCGTCACGCTATCAATCGCTCCTCGCAAACATCATGTCGGTGGCCAACACCGCGCTGAACAACATGCGCAGCAATGGCCAGTCAATCCAGGCGACAGCCAAGCAAATCGCGGCGGCGCTTGAAGCCATCGCGCGTCAGATCAGCTGATTGCGTTTGAACCGCGGCGCGGCGCTAACGCCACGGTGCTGTCGAACCTTAAAACGTTTCTGGAAACGGGACGTCCCATGCCGTACGTGGCAGCGCACCAATGAGAATTTCGGTCAACGGTGTTCACTTGTATTTCGATATCGAAGGAGCAGGGTTGCGCGCGCAGGGCAGCGCGATGCAGGCCATGCCAACCGTGATCCTGCTCCACGGTGGCCCCGGCGCAGACCATTCGATATACAAACCTGTGTTCACCGAGCTGACCGATGTGGCGCAGGTGATTTACCTGGATCATCGGGGCAATGGTCGTAGTGATGATGGCCCGCCAGAGCTTTGGACGCTGGCGCAGTGGGCGGATGATCTGGTGGCGGTTTGTGATGCGCTGGGGATTTTGAAGCCGGTCGTTTACGGCGCGTCGTTTGGCGGCATGGTGGCGATGGCGTACGCGACGCGCCATCCCGAGCACGCGGGCAAGCTCGTGCTGGTGAGCACGTCCGCGCAGGCGACGTCGCACACGGAGGCGAAGATTGTGATGTTCACGCGGCTGGGTGGTGCGGCGGCGGGTGAGCTCGCGCGTCGCCGCTTTATCGAGGGTGACACCAGCCCGGCATTGCTTAGGGACTGGATCGACGTCGCGTTTCCGTTCTACACGCAGACGCCGCTAGACCCGGATTTGTGGCAGCGCGTTCAGTCGAAGCAGCCCGTGCGCGAGCGCTTCTTCGGCCCCGGTGGCGAGGGCCGCACGATGGACATGCTGCACGAACTGTCGCGCATTCAGTGCCCAACGCTCGTGATGGGTGGCACGCTTGATCCGATGCTGCCGATTGAGTGTCAGCGTGACATCGCAGCCGCGATTCCGTCACATCTGCTGCGTTATCGCGAGTTTGAAAACTGCGGCCACGGCGTGATACCGGATGCGCCGGTTGC
>JAYWAQ010000250.1:0-2028 GCA_043782305.1 Burkholderiales bacterium | reverse complement strand
GACGTAAACAGAATGTTGTCGTTGGTGTCGTAGAGCGGGGTGACGTTGTTGTACGCCGGCTGCCCCGGAACTTTGGTGATGACCACGGGATCGTTCTTGCCCAAACCCGTCACTTCATAGAGCTGCCACATCGTGTTGACCTGCACGTACTGGTTGACCGGGGCGCCGATCACCATGCTAAACAGCGCCTTGTTGCCGCTCCAGTGGATGGACGGATCGCGCACCGCAATCGCGTTTGCCCCCTGCTGACCGCTTTGTCCGAATCCGGCGAGGGCCGTGAGGTTTTTAACAGTTCCATCCGGATAGCGAATCATCAAATCACCACCGCGTGGGACGCTCTCAATCTCAGGCCGGTGGTTGGCAAAAATTGACGTGCGACTGGCGAAGATTTCGCCTGCGGTGGGTACTTGCGTGACGAACAGGATCGGGTTAACGACTGCGGCTGGCGTCGATGTAGCCTTGGTGCCTGTTGTTGGTTTAATCGCTATCGGTTGTTTTTCGGTACACAAGACGCCACTCGCCGCTCTTCGCGCGGGGCTGAACGCCATGCAATTGGCCTCGGTGATCGGTGCGAATTCAGGCGCTTCAGGGCGCGTCGCACTGCCTGCGATTGGACTGATCGACAACAGAGCGAGTGCGATTACGTTTGCGAGCAACAACCTGCGGGTTGTGGAGGCGTTGCGGGTGGCTAAAGTCATGTCCTACGTCCTCCACAAGACGGATGATCGTCTGCTTGTTCGATGCACGTCTGTTCAAGACGCAATCAACGCCGCGTTAACGACAAATATCAGGTCGCTCGCGGTTGTGCCACGGTCGACCGAAACGCCAGCCAAAGCGCTGCGCATAACGCAATGGAAATGAATGGAACCGCGGTGTAATTGACCGTCTCCCAGCCTTTGGCGTTTACCAGCACTCCAGCGCTCGATGACGACACCGCCATCGTGGCAAAAATCAGCATGTCGTTGAAGCCCTGAACGCGCGTCTTTTCATGCGCTTCGTAGGTTTCGGTGAGCAGCGTGGTGCCGCCGATGAACATGAAGTTCCAGCCGACGCCGAGTGTGACAAGCGCAAACCAGAAGTGCGAAACGTCGGTGCCGGCAAGCGCGATTCCAATGGCTCCGAAATTTACCAGTGCGCCCGTGATGATGATTTTCATCACACCAAATCGTTTGATCAAATCGCCCGTGAAAAAGCTCGGCAGGAACATGCCGACCACATGCCACTCCAGCACGAACACACCTTCCTTGAACGGATGACCGCAGAAGTTCATCGCGAGCGGCGTTGCGACCATCAGGAGGTTCATCACGCCGTAGCCCAGCGCGGCAGACATCACTGCAACGATGAACTTGGGCTGCCGCGCGATTTCACGCAGGGGACGGGCCGGTTTGTCGTGCGTTTCTGTGGCGAGAGGGGGAAGTCTGAGGCGCGACTGGACGGTCATCGCAATCAGCGCAAATGCCACCAGCGACAGATAAGTCCCGGCATAGGTCACCGGCAACCAGTCCTTTGTGAGCTTGGAGCTTTCGGGGCCAATCAGGCCGCCGATGATGCCACCGGCCAACACCAGCGAGATTGCACGCGCCTTGTCGCTCCCCACCACGGCGTCAGCCGCAGCGAAGCGATAAAAACCGCCCGTTGCGTTGTAGCAACCGATGAAAAATGTGCCGAGACACAGCCCGCCAAAGCTCTTCAGCATGACCGCTGCGCCACAAATCAGCGCGCCCAGAATCGCGAGCATGCTGCCGGTCATAAAGCCGCGCCGCCGGCCGCGACGGCGCATGAAGGCGGAGGCCGGCATTGCGGTCATTGCCGAACCAATCACGTACGTCATTGCCGGCAAAGTCGCGAAGATCTTGTTCTCCGCCAGCATGAAGCCGGTCAGCGCATTCACCGCCATCAGAATCACGGTGTTGGTCAGCAAAAGGCCCTGACAGAGCGCAAGGAGCGTTACGGCGCGGCGATGTTCGGCGGTGAAGCTCATGACTGCCCCATCTCAAAAACCTGCTTCAAATACGCCAGATAGGACAC
>JAYWAQ010000249.1:0-2031 GCA_043782305.1 Burkholderiales bacterium | reverse complement strand
CCACCGATGCCAATGCCGAGCATGCCAGGCGGACACCAGCCAGCACCCATCGTCGGCACGGTTTTGAGCACCCAGTCCACCAGAGAATCACTCGGATTCATCATGACGAACTTGCTCTTGTTCTCGCTACCGCCGCCTTTGGCCGCGACGTTGATGTCCACCGTGTTGCCGGTCACCAGCTCCATGTGGACGACGGCGGGCGTATTGTCATTGGTGTTTTTGCGCGCAAATTCCGGGTCGGCGACGATCGAGCCGCGCAGCTTGTTGTCGGGGTCGTTGTAGGCGCGGGCAACGCCTACGTTGACCGCGTCGGTTACCGAGCCGGGAAAGTCGCTGAAGCGCACATCCATACCGATTTTCAGGAATACGTTGACGATGCCGGTGTCCTGACAAATCGGGCGATGACCCATCGCGCACATCTTCGAATTGGTGAGGATTTGGGCGATGGCATCCTTCGCTGCGGGCGAGGCTTCGGCCTCGTAGGCGCGCGCGAGATGCTCGATGTAATCCTGCGGGTGATAGAAGCTGATGAATTGCAGCGCCGCCGCAATCGATTCAACGAAATCAGCGTAGCGAATAGTTGTGGCGGTCGTGGTCATGTGTGCAAGCAATCAGTGTATGCAGTCGGTTCCGTCGAGGACGTGATTATGAGCGCAGACGTGAGTATGCTGCCCGTGAATTTCATACGGCAAGCGGGCTCAATGTCGGATACGGTCGGTGAGGTGGCCGTTAGCAGCTTCGGCGTTGGTTTCAGTTTAGCATCGGACTGCCCTTGAAAGACTCCAAGGCAAGACGTATTTCGCGCATTATTAAAGCAATCAACTTTTCGTTGAAAGTACCATTCTATTTGGGCTACACGCGTATTGCGCAAAAAGTCGACTTAAGTGAAAAGTGACGTTTAGCCCATGATTAGCCGTTATCCTGACTAAAAGCTGACTCGGCAAAATTCGTCAGTCTGGCGTCAATCAATGGAGCTAACGTCTGGCACTAATGAGGAGGTATCACCCGGCTGAAATTGGGTGATACATTAATTTTTCGTCACAGGAGGAAACCCATGTCTGCACCATCGTCAGCAATCGAATCCGTACTGGTTGAGAACCGCGTGTTCCCGCCGCCCGCCGCGTTCACCGCGCAAGCCAATGTCAAGCCTGCCGACGCGGCGGCCATGCTGGCCAAAGCGGCTGCCGATCACGCCGGTTTTTGGGGCGATCTGGCAAGCGAGCATCTGATTTGGGCGAAGCCTTTTACCCAGTCGCTTGACGAGAGCAATGCGCCGTTTTTCAAATGGTTCGCTGACGGCGAGTTAAACGCCTCATACAACTGCCTCGACCGTCACATCAGCACGCCAACCGAAGATAAAGTCGCGATCATTTTCGAGGCCGACGATGGCAAAGTCACCGAGATCACCTACGGCGATCTCTACGCTCGCGTCAGCAAATTTGCCAGCGGACTGAAGGCCCTCGGTTACAAAAAAGGTGACCGCTCAATCATCTACATGCCGATGTCGATTGAGGCGGTGATTGCGATGCAGGCCTGCGCGCGTCTTGGCATCATTCATTCGGTGGTGTTCGGTGGTTTCTCGGCCAAGAGCTTGCAGGAGCGCATTGTTGACATCGGCGCATCGGTCGTGATCGCGGCCGATGAGCAGATGCGCGGCGGCAAGGCCATCGCGCTTAAACCCGCTGTGGACGAGGCGTTCACGATGGGCGGCTGTGAAGCGGTGCGCCACGTCATCGTCTACAAGCGCACGGGTGGAAACGTGGCTTACGGCGCACGCGACATCGATTGGGCGAAGGTTGAGGGCGGCTCGTCAGACGAATGCGCCCCGGTGATGGTGGGCGCAGAGCACCCACTATTTGTACTCTACACATCCGGTTCAACAGGCAAGCCAAAGGGCGTTCAGCACGCGACGGGCGGCTATTTGTTACACGCGATGCTCACGATGAAGTGGGTGTTCGATATCAAACCGACCGACGTTTTCTGGTGTACGGCCGACGTCGGCTGGGTGACCGGGCACACGTACGTAGCGTA
>JAYWAQ010000248.1:0-5698 GCA_043782305.1 Burkholderiales bacterium | reverse complement strand
GCAATTCACGGCGAGCTTTAAGGAGCGCGGAGCGCTGAACAAATTGCTCTCGCTGACGGCCGAGGAAAAGTCACGCGGCGTGATCGCGATGAGCGCGGGCAATCATGCGCAGGGCGTGGCGTATCACGCGGGCAGACTGGGAATTCCGGCGACGATTGTGATGCCCGCGTACACGCCGTTTGTGAAGGTGCGAAACACGGAAGGTCACGGTGCAACAGTAGTGCTCATTGGCGACACGCTGGCCGAGGCGTCGGCGCATGCGCGGGAACTGGCGGCGCAGCATCAGTACACGTTTGTGCATCCGTTTGATGACCCGTACATCGTTGCCGGACAAGGCACGCTGGCATTGGAAATGCTGGAAACCGCGCCCCAGCTCGACACGCTGGTGATCCCGGTAGGAGGTGGCGGTTTGCTCGCGGGTTGCGCCGTAGCAGCTCGCGCCGTGAAGCCTGATATTGAGGTGTTTGGCGTCGAGTCAAAAACCTTCTCGGCAATGGCGCAGCGGCTGCGCGGCGAGCCGGTCAGCGTCGGTACGGAAACCATCGCTGAGGGCCTCGCTGTACGCGATATTGGCGAGCTGCCGCTGACGATCATTCGTGCGCTGGTGAAGGACATGCTGCTCGTCGACGAATCAACGATTGAAGAGGCGATTGCGCTGTTGATCGAGATCGAGAAGACCGTGACCGAAGGCGCGGGTGCCACCGGGATCGCCGCGCTCCTGCAACATCGTGACCGTTTTGTTGGGAAGAAAGTCGGCGTGGTGCTTTGCGGCGGCAACATCGATTCGCGCATTCTCGCGAGCATCCTCATGCGCAACCTCGTGCGCGAAGGGCGCTTGATCCGCGTTCGCGTGAAATTGCCCGACGTCGCCGGGGCGCTCGCGAAGCTCACGAAAGTGGTGGCCGATGTTGGCGCAAACGTCGTGGATGTGGAGCATCAGCGTTTGTTTGGCGTGTTCAGCGTGAAGTCGACTGAGGTTGAATTGACGCTCGAAACGCGTGATCGACCGCATGTAACGCAGCTGCTCACAGAGCTTGAACAGCATGGATTCGCGCCTCATTTGCTGGGATTGGCAGAGTGATTTTGCCGCCGAATATTTCGTTCATCGAGCGCGACTGGTTGTCGGCCAATCACGTCATGTTTCGCGACCACGAAAGCGCAACGCTCGTCGACAGCGGCTATGGTCGGTTCAATGACGTGACGCTGGCCAAAGTCGACGCCGTGCTCGAAGCATGGGATCACCCGTCCCTCGACCGCATCATCAACACCCACATTCACAGCGACCATATCGGTGGCAACGCTGAGCTGCAACGGGCACATCCGGGCTGCTCGATCGCCGTGCCCGTTGACGAGCAACCGGCGCTCGTGAATTGGGATTCGCCGGAGCAAATGCTTTCTTACGCCGATCAGGAGTGCGAGCGCTTTGCATGGGACGATGTCATTGAGCCGGGGCAACAGATTCAGCTGGGTGGCGAGGCGTGGCACGCGATTGCGACGCCTGGGCACGACATGGGTTCGCTCGTATTTCATTCGCCCAAGTTGCGCATCCTGATTTCAGCCGACGCGTTGTGGGAACACAGCTCCGGGTTTGTTCCGCCCCAAGCCATTGATCCGAAGCCGCTGGCTGCCCAACGCGCAACGTTCAAGCGCCTCGCGGAGCTCGATGTCGCGCTCGTCATCCCAGGTCACGGCCCGATGTTTACCGACTTCTCGGGGGCGCTCTCGCGGGCGGGCGCCAAGCTCGAGGTTTTCGCCGAAGACGATCTGAGGATTGCGAAGAGCGTCGTCAAGGGCATGTTCATCTATTCGATGATGTGGCGCGGCGAGATGGCGCTTGCCGATGTGCCCGCTTACGTTGTGCGCATCGGAGTACATCGAGATTACAACGCGCAGTTTTTCAGAATGAGCGACGAGGCGTTTGCCGATTGGCTGATCGGGGAAGCGGTTCGCGCAGGAAAAGTGCGCGTGGAGGGTAAGACGCTGCGCTTAGCCTAGTTTTATCGCGGCGATTTTTTGCTTTACCGCGACGATTTCGCCGCTCGCGTTCATTTCGCCACCCTCTTCAAACGCCAAGACGCGAAACGCGCCCGCTGTGCAGGCCAGCAGCTCGTTTGATCGCAGTAAAAAATCCGGTCGTGACGGCTTTCCGTAGCGCTCGTTGCCATCCATGAAGGTTTCGTAGAGCAACGCGCCGCCGGGCTTGAGCGTTGCCAGTAACGCGGCGAATGTGGGTCGCCAGAGGTAGTTGCAGACGATGATGGCGTCGAACGACGACGCAGCATAGGGCCATACATCGCCTTCAAGGTCGCGGCATTCTGTGGTGACATTCTGTGTCGCGGAGAGGTATTTCAACGCCGCTGCGTCACTATCAACGGCGGTTACGTAGGCTCCACGCTGAGCGAAGAAGCGGGCGTGACGACCTTGGCCACAAGCAATGTCGAGGACGTTTGCAGACGGCCTTATTAGTGGAGCGTGGCGAATGAACCAGGCGCTAGGCGAATCTTGTGAGTGCACATTTTTCCTCAGACAAGTAGCAACCTGGCCCCCGCTCCGGCAGCGCTGGAGAGGGAACCAAAGCCCGTCAACCGAACCAAAAATCAACTACCGTGCGTTATTTGCATCCACCACAGCGAGGGCAGTCATGTTCACGATGCGTCGCACTGTAGCGCTCGGCGTCAAAATGTGAACAGGCTTGGCGCAGCCCAGCAGTATCGGCCCAACGGCAACATTGTTGCCGGCTGCCGTCTTCAGCAGGTTGTACGAAATGTTTGCGGCATCAATGTTCGGGAAGACCAACAAATTGGCCGACCCCGTCAGCGGCGAGTCGTTGACGACTCTCCGTGAATCCTCATCGAGCGCCGAATCGCCATGCATTTCACCATCGACTTCCAGCAGCGGTGCGCGCAACCGTATGAGCCGCAAGGCTTCGCGCATTTTCAACGCTGATGGCGTATTGGCTGTGCCGAAATTGGAATGAGACAACAGTGCGACTTTTGGCGTGATGCCAAAGCGCTGCAACTCTTCGGATGCCATGACAGTGATCTCGGCCAACTGTTCGGCCGTTGGATCGTAGTTGACATGCGTGTCCACCAAAAACAGCAGGCGACCCGGCAGCATCAGGCCATTCATCGCGGCATACTCATGCGCGCCCTTGCGCAGACCCAACACCTGGTCGATGTAGCGCAAATGAATGTCGTGCGTCCCGTAGGTGCCGCAGATCATCGCATCGGCGTCGTCCTTGCGAACCATCATCGCGCCGATGAGCGAGAGGCGACGGCGCATCTCGATTTTGGCGAGTTGAGCGTTCATGCCGGAGCGCTGAGTCAGCTGGTGATACTCCTGCCAATAGGCGCGGAAACGGTCATCCTGTTCCGGATTGATGAGCTCGATATCAACCCCCGGCTTCATGCGCAGGCCGAACTTCTCAAGTCGCTTTTCGAACACCGCTGGTCGTGCGATAAGAATCGGCTTGGCAATGCCTTCATCAATCACCACCTGAACAGCGCGCATCACGCGCTCGTCCTCGCCTTCAGCAAACACCACACGACGCGGCGACTTGCGCGCCGAGTCGAAGATCGGTTTCATCACCGCGCCCGAGTGATAGACGAACTGGGCAAGTTGCTGTTTGTACGCGTCAAAATCCTTGATCGGACGCGTCGCAACACCAGAGTCCATTGCGGCCTTGGCCACCGCAGGTGCGATGCGGACGATGAGGCGCGGATCAAACGGTTTCGGGATCAGATATTCAGGTCCGAACGAGAGCGAACCGCTGTCGCCGTACGCCGCGGCGACCTGATCATTTTGCTCAGCCATTGCAAGATCAGCAATCGCCTTCACCGCAGCGACCTTCATTGCCTCATTCACAGTGGTTGCGCCAACGTCGAGCGCACCACGGAAGATGAACGGGAAGCAGAGAACATTGTTCACCTGATTCGGATAATCGCTACGACCCGTGGCAATGATCGCGTCGGGGCGCGCTGCCTTCGCGATGTCGGGCATGATTTCTGGCTCAGGGTTCGCCAGCGCCAGAATCAGTGGGCTCTTGGCCATTTTTGCGAGCCATTCCGGCTTCAAAACACGAGCTGCAGAGAGCCCGAGAAACACGTCCGCACCGTCGAGTAATTGATCGACAGTGCGCAGGTCAGTCACCTTGGCGTAGCGTGCCTTGTTGTCGTCCATCTCCTCCACGCGGCCCTGCCAGACCACGCCTTTGATATCCGAAACCCAGATGTTTTCAATCCTGATGCCGATGGCGACGAGCATGTCCAGACACGCCAGCGCCGCAGCGCCCGCGCCCGAGCACACGAGCTTTACGTCTTCCGGCTTCTTGCCGACGACGCGCAGACCATTGGTGACCGCTGCGCCGACGATGATCGCCGTGCCGTGCTGGTCATCATGGAAAACCGGAATCTTCATGCGCTCGCGCAGCTTCTTCTCAACGTAGAAGCATTCCGGCGCCTTGATGTCTTCGAGGTTGATGCCGCCGAATGTGGGCTCCAGCGCAGCGATGTGCTCAACGAGCTTGTCCGGATCGGACTCGTTCATCTCGATATCGAAGCAATCGATACCAGCGAATTTTTTGAACAGAACGGCTTTGCCTTCCATCACGGGCTTGGCGGCCAATGGCCCAATGTTGCCAAGACCGAGCACCGCTGTTCCGTTGGTCACAACGCCCACCAGATTGCCGCGCGCCGTCATGTTGTACGACTCGGCAGGGTCGCGCACTATCTCTTCGCAGGCGAACGCGACGCCCGGTGAATACGCCAACGCCAGATCGCGCTGATTGGTCATGTTTTTCGTTGCAGCAATTTCAAGCTTGCCAGGACGCGGGTAGCGGTGATATTCGAGTGCCGCTTCCTTGAGTGTCTGCGCTACCTTGGTACCGTCGCCCATAAGTTCCACCTTATTTTTGTATCGTCGTGATTGTTTGCGAATTTTATGGCTGTTCGCTGTCCCGTGAGTATTGTGCGTCAGTCGCACAGGCTCGGCGTCGCGCACTGCCAATTTCGAGCACCCGCGAAGCAACGAAGCCCGTAAAGCGCGACAATTCGACATTCGCCTTCGTGCAACCGTCGTGGCGAGCAATTTACAAGCATCCGGGCATTTGCAAATTCTTAAGGTAGTTTATGGGCAAGATCGAGACACAACTTTCAACGGCGGAAGTCGGCCACTATATCAACGGCGCAGTTCGTGCAGGCACATCAGGGCGCTATGGCGACGTCTATAACCCGGCCACGGGCGAACTCGCGCGCAAAGTTGCGCTCGCCGACGTTGCCGAGGTTGACGCTGCGGTCATTGCCGCAAACGCGGCTTTCCCGGCCTGGGCCGATACGCCGCCGATCCGCCGTGCCCGCGTCATCTTCAAATTTCTGGAGTTGATGAATCAGCATAAAGATGCGCTCGCGGCCATCATCACGTCCGAGCATGGCAAGGTGTTCACCGATGCGCAGGGCGAGGTATCGCGAGGCATTGACGTCGTTGAGTTCGCGTGCGGCATTCCGCAATTGCTAAAGGGTGATTACACCGATCAGGTCTCCACCGGCATTGACAACTGGACGATGCGGCAGCCGCTAGGAGTTGTCGCAGGTATCACACCCTTTAACTTCCCCTGCATGGTGCCGGCGTGGATGTTCCCAGTCGCGATTGCATGCGGTAACGCGTTCATCCTGAAGCCCTCGCCAACCGATCCGTCAGCGTC
>JAYWAQ010000247.1:0-2036 GCA_043782305.1 Burkholderiales bacterium | reverse complement strand
TGGCAGCAAGCGCATTCGCAGCAAGCAGCAACGTGTAGCCATCGGGCGCAGCGTCGATGACCGAACGCACGGCGATGTTGGTGCCCGCGCCCGGCTTGTTCTCGACGATAAACGCCTGCCCCAGGCTTCCCGCCAGACTCTGGCCGACGGTGCGCGCCACGATGTCGACTGCGCCACCGGCGGCGTAACCGACCACGATCTTCACTGGCTTCGTCGGGTAAGTCTGCGCCGATGCCGGGGATGCCAGAGTTGCCAGCAACGGCAGAGTCGGCAGCACGCACAGCGCAACGAGGATACCGCGCAAATTAATTCTGCTTTTCATGGGGATTATCAATCGAGCGAAGCCCTGGCCTTCTTGATGATTTCCGCGAATCGTGTGGACTCGGTACCGATGTACTGGTTGAATTGCTCACGCGTCTGCGGGAACGACTCATAGCCAAACGTCACATATTTTTCCTTGATGTCCGCAGCACCCAGCGCCTCGGCCACATCGCGCTGAATCTTGTCGGTCACCGCTTTCGGCAAACCGCGCGGCGCAGCAATGGCGGTCCATCCGCTCACCTCAAAACCTGCAGGTCCACCCTGCTCCGTCACGGTTTGCACATCCGGAAACGCCTGAATGCGACGCGGAGCCGCCACTGCTAAAAAGCGAATCTTGCCCGCGCGTTGCAAGGCGCCAGACGTCGCGTTGGTACCGAGCGCAAACTGAAGCTCTCCGTTGGCAACGCTCGTATACAGCTGCGACGTTTCCTTGAACAGCACATGCTGCATTTCAGTTCCAGTGACCGATTCAAACAATGCTGCGCCGAGGTGCGCCGGATTGCCGACAGACCATGATCCATAGTTCAATTTCCCGGGATTAGCCTTGGCATCGGCAATCAGGTCGTTAATGGTTTTGTATTTGCTATTGGTCGCGACGGTGAAGAAGAAATACGTCTTGAAAAGCGGCAGAATCGGATCGAAATCAGCCTTGGGATCGTACGGCAATTTTTTGAATAGATGCGGGTACGCCGATAGGTGCACGTTATCGAGCTGAATCAGGTCATGGCCATCTGTTGCGCCACTTTTGAACGCGGCAATTGCAATGAAGCCATTTCCACCGGGGCGGTTCTCAACGATCACTGATTGCCCCCATTTCTTCGAGAGCTTGTCGGCGAGCAAGCGCACCACGCCTTCCGGGCCGCTACCGACCGGGAACGGCGTGATGATGCGCACGGGTTTTGTCGGGAAGTCCTGGCTGTGTCCTACCGCGGGAGCGAAGGCGAGCGACACCGTCGCAATACTAGCAATGGCGACGAGCGCTTTGGCAACTGGGCCGCGAAATGTGATTGACAGCTTCGGTAAAAGTTTCATGTAAGCCTCCTTGAGTGTTACGGGTGTTACGTCGATTGCGCGGAACATTCAGTCCAGCGCAATCGCTATTCGAGAATTTTTAGTCGGGTTGTTTCGTTAGTCGGCCGCCATCGCACCGCGAAGGCCGGATTTTCCAACGATGGATTTGAACGAGCCATTGGCTTTGGCGTCCGCCGCAAATTTCCGCAGGTAAGTCATCCCGGCGTCCCGACCTTTCGGGATCGCAATCGCCATGTGTTCCTCGCCCCAGCGGCCCTCGAGAATTCGCGTGCCGGGAACCAGGTCTTTAAGTTCATACAACACCGCCTTGTTCGTAGCGAATGCGTCCAGCCGCCGCGACGCGAGCATTTCGCCCGCGTTCTTGAGCGACGGCGCGGGAATTAACGTTGCATTTTTGTAGGCCTTCGAGAGCGTTCCTTGCGATGAACTGCCTTCGCTCACGCCCACTCGATTGCCGGGTCGATCAATGTCCGCGACAGTCACTATGGGTGATCCGTTCGGCACGATGTAGCCGAGTTCAACAGAGAGCATCGGCGCCGTGAAGTCTACGTCCCTGGCGCGAGCAGCAGTCGCGTTGGTAAATGTGAAATCAACGCGCCCTTCTTTCAATGCCTCAATCACCTCGGCAACGCGGCGAAACTCCACCAGCTCAAACGACACGCCCAAGTCGTTGGCGAGCTTTA
>JAYWAQ010000246.1:0-2038 GCA_043782305.1 Burkholderiales bacterium | reverse complement strand
CTTGCGTGGTGAGTTGTGTGGCTAACGTGATTGCCCGTACTTTTTGTGCTGTCGCTGGTGTTGCTGCGACGAGCAGAAGGCCCAGAAAAAGCGTGCGTATCAGGTTTGGAATGGAAGCGCGTGTGACGTTCATTATGGTTTCCCCGGTTTGGTTGGTTGCCTGAAATTGTTTGTGATCGGCGGCGCATACGTTGGGTGCCAGCACCCAACAAACGCGTCCGTATCGAGAGAATTGATGCTATGCGGCCCAGTCAGACTGTCCATACTCCGAAAGGCTTAGATGGCGGGTGTACTTGTGTTGGGCACAGGATGGAAATTGACGCTGGCTTCCGACGTTCACTGCTGAATCGCAGGAAACAAAAAGCCCGGCCGAAGCTGGGCTTTTCTTCTGGCACGCCGCTGCCAGTTTGGCGTCGTGCGTCCGTACACGTGCGGCTGAGATTTAGCGCGGACTACGACAAGAGCGCGGGGAGGATTTGTTGGCGGCGGTGAATTTGCATCTTGCCAAAAATATTTTGCAAATGGGTTTTCACGGTCTTGTCACTGATCTGGAGTTGCGCCGCGATCTCCTTGTTGGATGAGCCGCTGCGTAACAGTTTGATGACTTCGCTTTCGCGCTCGGTCAGGCTCAACGACGATTTTTCGTGAGCGTGAACCAGCTTCGTGTGCTTGATCGTGCCTTGCACAATGCGCGACAGCAGCGCCCGCGAACCCCAGATTTCGCCCGCATGCACCGCGTGAATGGCACGCAGACCCTGTGCGTGAATTTCGTTGGGGGGTAGCAGGCCGCGTGCGCCGTGCTCCAGCATCAGCACTGCGTCGTCAGCGCTAGTCGCGCGAGTGACGAGCAGCAATCTGGCGGTAGGGATATGCGAAAGAATGACCCGAATGGCTTCCAGCGCAAAATCGACACGCAGGGCGTGCAACAAAATAACGTCGGGCTTGAGAAGGCGAACTGATTCGGTGGTCTTGGCGATCTCAGGGATCTCGCCCACCGCAACAATGGTCCCCTGCAATGCGAGTAGTTGATCCAGCGCCTGCGTCTCTGGCGCGCGCGCGCCCAGGATGAGCAATCGAATGTTTTGCGTGGGTTCAGTGGTTTGCATCAGTGCCTAAGCCGCCTGTTGCGCCGCGCGCTTGGCTCACAGCAGGTGCTGTTGACAAGGCGGGGCGGCGACGGCACTATTTCTTTAGCCAGAATGCCAGTGCCCAGCGAATTCGTTTCATACCGCGCACTGGGACAATGGCATGAGTCTACGGGTGCTGCGGTGGTTTGGCGCAGGTGCTCAGCTTAAGATTCGTCTGAGGTGCCGCCATGTTGCATCGCTGCAACCCCGGTGCGCGATGTATCAGGCGGCGGACTCAAAGAGTTCCAGCAAAGCGAGCGGCTGATCAATCTCATGGGCCGCGCCCCATGCACGGGCGTGGTCGAGATCGGGCACGTAGCCGTACGCCGCAAGCACGGAGGTCATGCCGGCTGCGATGCTGGCCTTGACGTCGCTCTCCCCATCGCCGACAAACCAGCAATGTGTCGGGTCAATCTGGATGTTGTTCGCCGCGTGTAGCACTGGCGCGGGATGGGGCTTCGGCGTCGCGGTCGTGTCACCGCAGACGACAGTCGCTGGCATGAACGCACGATCACGCAGCAACTCGTGAATCATCGGTGCCGCAAATCGCGAATGCTTGTTGGTCACGATGCCCCAGGTAATTTTTTGCCGTTCAAGCGCGATCAAAAGCTCCAGCACGCCAGGGAAGAGGTGGCTTTTTTGCAGTTTTCGCTCGTCATAAATCGCCAGAAAACGCTGGCGATTGGGCTCGTAATCCGCATCTCCCGGCGACAGATCGAGCGCCTGCTTCAACAGACTGCGCGCGCCGTAAGTGGCGTAGGGACGAAGCACGGTGTAGGGCATCAGCTCAAGCCCTAGCTCCACCCGCAAATCGTTCGCAGCGCCCGCCAGATCGGGCGCGCTGTCAACCAGCGTGCCGTCGAAATCGAACAGAATGGCGCGGGGTTTTGGGGTAATAGCTTTTTGCATTT
>JAYWAQ010000245.1:0-2044 GCA_043782305.1 Burkholderiales bacterium | reverse complement strand
CGCGGCTTTTGATCGCTGTCGCACTGATCTCGCTTGGCGTGAGCATTGAATTTATCCAGCCTTACGTTAATCGTCAATTTGACTGGTTCGACGCGCTGGCGAATAGCGTCGGCGTGGCTGCTGCTTTTCTGCTGAGCCTGTCGCCGCTAGGGTCAACACTGCGCAATATCGATAGCCGCCTGAAGCGCCTTTTGCGATAACCTTTGTTGCGTGTAAGTTTCTCTGACAACCGTACGACAAAGCGCTAAAACCGTTATCGGGATCGTCACGTGGACGATTCGATAGCGGTACCAGAAGCCGAAAGAGCACACATGAAATCAAAAATAGCATTGCTGGTCGTCATTGCGGCCGCAATCGGGGCGTTTTTCTTCTTTGACCTCGGGCGGTTTTTGAGCCTTGAGACGTTCAAGGCGCAACAGGCATCGCTGGCCGCCTACGTGGCTGCAAACCCTGTGCAGAGCGCATTGGGGTTCTTCGTAGCGTATGTCCTGGTAGCCGCACTGTCGCTGCCCGGTGCGGCGCTAATGACGCTGCTAGGTGGTGCGATTTTTGGCTTCGGCACGGGTCTGGTGCTGGTGTCGTTTGCCTCGGCTATCGGCGCGACGCTGGCGTTCTTTTCATCGCGCTTTTTGCTTCGCGATTGGGTGCAAGGCAAATTCGGTGACCGACTGAAACCGATCAATGATGGTGTGGCGAAAGACGGGCCGTTCTATCTTTTTGCGCTCCGCCTGGTTCCGCTGTTCCCGTTCTTCGTTGTGAATCTGGTGATGGGTTTGACGACCATCAAAACGTGGCCGTTCTACTGGGTTAGCCAGTTGGGCATGTTGGCGGGTACAGCCGTATTTGTGAATGCGGGGACGCAGCTGGCACAAATCACCTCACTCAAGGGCATCATTTCTCCGGCCATTTTGGGCTCATTCGCGTTGCTCGGCATCTTCCCGATCATCGCAAAGAAAGTACTGGATTGGTTGAAGGGGCGAAAGGTTTACTCTCGGTTTGCGAGCATGAAACCGAAGTCGTTTGATCGCAATGTGATCGTCATTGGCGCGGGATCAGCGGGCCTGGTCACGAGCTACATCGCAGCGGCCGTGAAGGCAAAAGTGACGTTGATCGAGAAGCACAAGATGGGTGGCGATTGTCTGAACACAGGCTGCGTGCCATCGAAGGCGTTGATCAAAACCGCAAAACTACTTTCGCACATGAAGCGCGCTGAGGAGTTCGGTCTGAAGAGCGCATCGGCCGAGTGGAACTTCGCCGACGTGATGGAGCGCGTGCAACGCATCATCCGCGACGTCGAACCACATGATTCGATTGAGCGCTACACCGGTATTGGTGTCGACTGCGTGACCGGCAGCGCGCGCATCGTTTCACCCTGGGCCGTGGAGATCACGGCGGCAGATGGCAGCAAATCGACGATGACGACTAAAAATATCGTCATTGCAACCGGGGCGCGACCTTTTGTGCCGCCGATTCCGGGACTTGCCGATATTGCGTATTTGACTAGCGACAACGTATGGAATTTGCGCGAATTGCCAAAGCGACTTGTGGTGCTGGGCGGCGGGCCGATTGGATCGGAACTGACCCAATGTTTCGCACGATTCGGCTCGCAGGTTTCTCAGGTTGAGATGGCACCGCGCATTTTGTTGCGTGAAGATCCTGAAGTTTCGGAGTTGGTGACGAAATCGTTCAAAAACGACGGCGTCGCGGTACTAACGGGACACAAGGCGAAACAGGTTGTCGTCGAAAACGGCGAGAAAGTGCTCGTGTGCGAATTCAATGGCGCAGATGTCCGCATCCCGTTCGATCAAATACTGGTTGCGGTCGGTCGGACGGCCAACGTGTCGGGCTTCGGGCTGGAAGAGCTGGGCATCCCCACACGTGCGAACAAGACGATTGAAACCAACGAATACTTGCAAACGCTTTTCCCGAATATCTTCGCCTGCGGCGACGTCGCGGGTCCGTTCCAGTTCACGCATACGGCGGCGCATCAGGCTTGGTACGCAGCAGTTAACGCGCTCTTTGGCCGTTTCAAAAAGTTCAAAGC
>JAYWAQ010000244.1:0-5735 GCA_043782305.1 Burkholderiales bacterium | reverse complement strand
GCGACTGCGTATTTCGGAGGATGCGTGGACGGAACTGAAGTGTTCAGGTATGACGTATCGACGATTTTCTTGTGCACGTCGACGCGACGGGTTTCAGTGGACAGCAACGACTGGAAGCTGTGGTCATTCGCATAGTCGCCAACGTAGTTGCACATTGCAAAATATTGCACTCGACCCGACGCAACAAATGTGTGCATGAGCGCTTCGTAATAGCTCACCAGTTCGGCGCTGGTCGCGCGGTCACACATGCCGAAATTGAGCCGTGTCGTATCTCGCGCGTCGCTACCCAACTTGCGCGAATTGACGCCGTAGTACGCCGACGGCTGATGCAGCCGAACGAATGGGTAGGCGTCGTTCCAGTGCCCGCCCGGCCCATGATGGCGATCAACGATCACCATCGTGGCGTCGGTTTCGTGAAACAGCACATCGGCGAACGCCATGCCGACGGCACCACTGCCTACGATGAGGTAATCGGCGCTGTGACTGTTTTGTGTTGTCATTTCAGAGCACGGGCCTTATGGGTGGGAAAGTTCAATCGTGACAACATTTTGCAGCGCATTCGGACCACCGCCTTAACCGTTTACAGCAGCGTATTCAAAGCCCGCTTTTGCGTCTCAATGTCTTCACCGCGCCGCTTCGCCAGATCAGCAAACTGATCATCGCCGAGCTTGCCGACAGTGAAAAATTGCGACGCCGGATGCGCAAAGTAGAAGCCACTCACGCTGGACGCCGGGGTCATCGCGTAGGACTCGGTCAAGGCCATGCCAATTGCGCCTGCGTTTAGCACGCGGAAGAGGTCAATTTTTTCGCGATGATCAGGGCACGCCGGATAGCCGGGAGCCGGCCGAATGCCGCGATACTTTTCCTTGATCAGTGCGTCGTTGTCGAGTTTTTCTTCATGCGCATAGCCCCAGAAGTCTTTGCGGACACGCTCATGCAAGTGCTCGGCGAACGCTTCCGCAAGACGATCCGCAAGCGCCTTGAACATAATGGAGTTGTAGTCGTCACCTGCTTGCTCGAATGCGGCGAGACGATCATCGCCGCCAAGGCCAGTCGTCACCGCGAAGAGGCCCAGATAATCGGCATGACCGCTGTCACGCGGCGCAACGAAATCGGCGAGCGCGAAATTCGGTCGGCCCGCTTCTTTCGCGTTTTGCTGACGCAAAGTGTGAAAACGCATCGCGACTTCAGTGTGGCCACCGTCAGCGAACACAATGATGTCGTCGCCATCGCTCTGCGCAGGCAGCAAGCCGTAGGCGGCATTCGCGGTGAGCCATTTCTCCTGAACGATACGTTTCAACATCGCCTGACCGTCACGGAACACTTTCTGCGCCTCGTCGCCGACGATCTCGTCGTTGAGAATTTTGGGGTAGTTGCCCGCCAAATCCCACACCAGAAAGAACGGCGTCCAGTCGATGTAGGGCACCAGCGCCGAGAGCGGGTAATTGGTGAGTTGATGCACGCCCGTGTGCTTTGGGGTCGGTGGCGTGTAGTGCAGGTGATCGCCCGCGAATGGAAAGAATCCGTTGGCTCGCGCGACCTCCAGCTCGAGCAACGGCACCGTTTTTCTATTGGCGTGGCGCTCGCGAATGACTGCGTAATCGGCAGCAGTGTCGGCCACGAATTGCGGCTTCATTTCGTCGCTCAACAATGCCGTGGCAACACCGACCGCACGCGAGGCATCGACGACGTGCACCACAGGATTTCTGTAATTCGGTGCGATTTTTACGGCCGTATGCATGCGCGACGTGGTTGCGCCACCGATCAACAGCGGCACATGAAAATCAAGCCGATCCATCTCTTTCGCGACGTACGCCATTTCTTCAAGCGAGGGCGTGATGAGTCCGGAGAGGCCAATGATATTGGCGTTGGAGTCTTTCGCTGCCGCGAGAATCTTGTCGCACGACACCATCACGCCGAGATCGATCACTTCGTAGTTATTGCATTGAAGCACCACCGCTACGATGTTCTTGCCGATGTCGTGTACATCGCCCTTAACCGTTGCGAGAACGATCTTGCCTTTGGTCTTGGCCTTGGTGCCGAGCAGTCGCTTTTCTTCCTCGATAAATGGCACCAGATGCGCCACGGCCTGCTTCATCACGCGCGCGGATTTCACCACTTGCGGCAAAAACATTTTGCCTTGACCGAACAGATCGCCCACGACATCCATGCCCGCCATGAGCGGTCCTTCGATGACTTCCAGTGGTCGAGCAAATCCCCGGCGCGATTCCTCGGCGTCTTCCACGATGAAGGTGTTGATACCCTTAACGAGCGCATGCTTCAGGCGCTCGTTCACCGGCAGTTCACGCCACGACAAATCTTCAACACGAACCTTGCCGCCGCCTTTGACCTTTTCTGCGAGCAACAACATGCGCTCGGTCGCGTCTTGACGACGGTTCAGCACCACATCTTCGCAATGCTCGCGTAGCTCTGGTTCCAGCTCATCGTAAATGCCGACCTGCCCCGCGTTGACGATGCCCATCGTGAGCCCGGCCTTGATCGCGTGATACAGGAACACCGTGTGCATCGCCTCTCGCACATGGTCATTGCCACGGAAGGAAAATGACATGTTCGAGATGCCGCCCGACGTTTTGGCACCCGGCAAATTCTGCTTGATCCAGCGCACGGCTTCGATGAAATCGACGCCGTAGTTATTGTGCTCCTCAAGACCGGTGGCGAGCGCAAACACATTCGGATCGAAGATGATGTCTTCTGGCGGAAAGCCGACCGTTTCCACCAGAATCTTGTACGCGCGCTCGCAGATTTCAATCTTCCGCTGATAGGTGTCAGCCTGACCTTTTTCATCAAACGCCATGACCACCGCTGCTGCGCCGTGACGACGCAACAGACGCGCCTGATGGATGAAATTTTCCTCGCCTTCCTTCATCGAAATTGAGTTGACGACGCTCTTGCCTTGCACGCACTTCAAGCCCGCTTCGATGACGTCCCATTTCGACGAATCGATCATTACGGGAACGCGCGAAATGTCCGGCTCGGTGGCGATGATGTTCAAAAATTTCATCATCGCGGCCTTGCTGTCGAGCATGGCCTCGTCCATGTTGACGTCGATGATCTGTGCGCCGCTCGCGACCTGCTGGCGCGCCACTTCGACGGCGCCTGCATAGTCGTCGTTCAGGATCAATTTCGCAAAAGCGCGCGAGCCTGTGACGTTGGTGCGTTCACCCACGTTAACAAATAGAGATTCCGGGCCGATTTCGAGCGGTTCAAGCCCTGCGAGGTACATGGTCGTGTTCATGCAGCTATTTTCTATGAAATGCGGAATTGCGCCCCCACTGTGGCGAAACCGCCACTACACCGTGTAGTTCAACGCCAGGCGCCCGCCGTCCGGATAAATAGTCTGTCCCGTGAGATAGCTGGACTCGTTGCTGGCGAGAAAAAGCGCGACGTTCGCAACCTCATCGGGCTCGCCCAGGCGTCCCATCGGCGTTCGGCTCATGACCTTTTTCTTCGCTTCCTCGCTGCCGAGCACCGCTTTTTTGGCCAGTTCTGTTGCTATCGTCCCCGGACCAATGCCATTGACGCGAATACCATGCGGCGCGAGACCCATCGCCATCACTTTCGTGAGCTGATTCACGCCGCCTTTGCTGACAACATAAGGCACCTGATTCGGAATCGCGAGCACCGCGTTCACCGACGACATATTGATGATGCAACCCTGGGTCTTCGCGCGAACCATCTCGCGCGCAGCGGCCTGTCCGCACAGGAACATGCCTTTCAAATTCACTCGCAACACGCGATCAAAGTCTTCCTCAGCGAGATCGAGGAAATCGGCGGCGTGAGTAATGCCTGCGTTGTTGACCAGCACGTCAATTGACCCGTGGCGTTTGACCGTGGTTGACACCAGATGCTCCGCGCCCTGTTTACTGGAAACGTCTACCTCAACGAACAGCGCGTCCACCGTCTCCGTTGGCGCGTTGACGTCCGCTACGACGACCTTCGCGCCTTCGCGCAAGAACAACTGAGCGCAGGCCGCGCCAATGCCGCTCGAACCGCCCGTGATGATGCAAATTTTGTCTTTCAGTCGCATGTTCATGCCTCTTTCAATTCGTCTATTCGCGCAAGGTGCCAGCGCAAAACATGCAACAGGTTCGCCTCTGATGCGACACCCTGGCCCGCGATGTCAAACGCCGTCCCGTGATCCACGCTAGAGCGTAAAAACGGTAATCCAATCGTCACATTGACCGCACTGTCGAGCCCCAGTAACTTTACAGGGATGAGTCCCTGGTCGTGATACATGGCGAGCACGACGTCGAACTCACCCGTGCGGGCGCGCATGAAGACGGTGTCTGGTGGCAATGGATCGGTCACCAAAATGCCCTGAGCCCGTGCCTTGGCAATCGCCGGAACGAGCACGCGTTGCTCATCATTGCCGAGCATGCCGCCTTCACCCGCGTGCGGATTGATGCCCGCGATGGCGATGCTCGGCCTGATCTTGCCAAGCCATTTTCCAGCCTCATGCGTTAGCTGGATTTTTTGCAGCACGAGTTCTGGGGTTAACGCTTCGAGGGCCCTCGCTAGCGGTAAGTGGATCGTGGCGAGAACGACTTGCAGATGCTCGCTTGCGAACATCATGGCAAAGCGGTCCGTGCCCTCCAAACCCGCGATTCG
Organism: Burkholderiales bacterium; assembly: GCA_043782305.1. Lineage (GTDB taxonomy): Bacteria > Pseudomonadota > Gammaproteobacteria > Burkholderiales > Casimicrobiaceae > Casimicrobium. The sequence goes on along the minus strand of JAYWAQ010000244.1, from coordinate 1,106 downwards.
CGCAAGGATTTCCGTGTGACCCGGCTCCGACACGCCTGCCGCGCGCAGCGCGAGCTTGTTGATCGGAGCTGTTGCCATGCCGCAGGTGTGGCCTTCCATGCAGAGTTCTGCGGCTGCAATAATGGCGCTGTAGGCGGCTTGACCTGCTTCGGCGGTGACACGTCCCAACTGCGGTAGCGACGACACGCTTCGCACCGGATACAACGCGACATCATGTTCGTGCAGCTCCGGTATCGGTTGCCGCAGATCAACCGGCAGTGCGCGAAATGTCGGCGCGTATCGGGCCAGGGCATCAGCCAGAACCAGTGGGTCGCCTACGACCACCACGCGGTCGCGCAGAATAGCGTCATGAGCCAGTGCCTTTGCAACGATCTCGGGCCCAACGCCCGCAGCGTCGCCCATCGTCAGCGCGAGCGGTTTCTGCGAGATTGAATTCATCGGCAGGCGGCAACGTAGCGCCGCACGGCGTTATCCAGGCCCAGCCAGATCGCATCAGCAATCAACGCGTGCCCAATCGATACTTCATCGGGCGCAACATCCCGAATGAAGTCGGGCAGATTGTGCAAATTCAAATCGTGTCCCGCGTTGACGCCGAGGCCGAGCGCTCTTGCTCTGGATGCTGCGAGAACAAATTTTTGTAATGCCAGTTGTGCTCCACCCGTGCCGCCTGCCGCATACGCAACGGCATAAGGCTCCGTGTACAACTCAATTCGATCCGCTCCTGCTGCGTGCGCTGCCTCAACCGCCGAAATTTCCGCATCAACAAACACGCTCACACGAACACCTTTGTCCTTAAGGCGCGCGATCAGCGGTTGCACCGCGTCCATCTCGGCACCCGCGGCGAAGCCACGATTCGATGTACTCACGCCGACTGCGTCTGGGACGAAGGTGGCCTGGTGCGGCAGCGCGGCTTCTACAATCGCCATCAGATTGTGATGCGGATTACCTTCGACATTGAATTCGCGATCCGGATATTGTGCGAGCAAAGCTGTGAGCGGCGCGATATCGTTGCCGCGAATGTGTCGCTCATCGGGACGCGGATGCACGGTGATGCCATCGGCCCCGGCATCGAGAATGGTTTTGGCGGCATGCAGCACATCAGGCAG
>JAYWAQ010000243.1:0-2047 GCA_043782305.1 Burkholderiales bacterium | reverse complement strand
CCGAGTGAGAAGAGGGCTTGCTGGATGATCAGGGGTTCCTTGACCGCCTCGGGAAGAACAACGTCGGCCCAGAGTGCTTTCAGTTCATTGATCGGGCGCAGCAGGGGTTCGCTCACCGGTGCCGGCCCCGGGAGCTCGTGCATCTGCGCGTACAGATTGAGCATTTCCATTGCGTGTTGCAGTGTTTCGGTGAGGCGGGGATCGTTAAAGCGGAGCGGGCAGCCGGTCACCGTGACATGTTGGGCGTACACCATGACATCCATGGTGCGGACATCACTCGTCAAGGGATCACGGAAGGCTGCCTCGAGGTAGACCAGCGGATGCAGTTTCGGGAAGTTTGCATCGCCGCGCTCCCAGTCACGCAGGTTCTCGTCCCACAGTCCGGCACGAATGCGGCAGAGCTTCCTCTTCCCGCCGTCGAGGCGACCCAACATGAACGCGCGGTAGGAACACGCTTCGTTGACAACGGTCCACGTGCTCGGATCGCCGTGGTCGCGGGTCGTGAGGGCGTCGGGATACTCGCGCATCAATGCCTGGTGCAGGGACGCCAGTTCGAGTCCGTTGACGAGATGGTGGGATCGCGTGAGCATCCGCTGGTAGAGGTTGTCCTTGGCTCGAGCGTAGGCGCGGTGGGGTTCGAAGCTGTGTTGGAGGTGGGCGTTGCTCAAGCCTTCGATGCGTGACCAGACATCTGGCGGAAGTGCCAAGGGCGCAGCGAAGGCAGCAGAGGAATCGCACGGCGATGAGGTGTTGTTCGGGGTGATGGCGTTCATGATGGGCGTGGCTTTCGTTTCGTTACTCGAAGGGGTGAAACCACGCTAGCACGGGATTTTGCTGTGTCAAATGCGGACGTAGATGAGCTGGCGATCAATTGACGACGCAGCACCTTGCGTTTGTAGCTCGCGCGCAAGAGCTTTTGTTTTTGTCAACGAAAGGAAGCCATAACAGCGCAATTCAGGAGGCATCATCGTAGTCACGCCATGCGGCGCTCGGAATTGAAACATTGACCACGCCACCGGAAGCGGCAAGCGTCAATGCTGGAGTGACGCACGCGCGTACGCTGCCATATCGCGGACAGACATGCGCAGCAAATCACGCCCGCGATGCACAAGAGTGTCTCGAGAAAAGGCCATTGCAGGAGTTAAACGCCGGCCCAGACCTGTCTTTAGAATTCGCGACGGAAAAAGGGCTACCTTGCCAATTTGGTGTGCTACATTGGCTTGCACGAACATTGGTTCAAACGTTTATTTAGTAAGGTGCGCGAGTACCCCTCACTTGAAAGCCAATTGCATGTTTTGCAAGTGGCGTCTTAATCGCCTTAGCGCGCTCGTCTAGCGCGCATCCGAGGGACCCAGGCGCTCCTTTTGCCGACGCGATTGAAGAGACGAAGGTAAAGCACGACGTGGTCTTCTGCGCGCGATATCGCGGCGCGCACATCCGCATTGTGGCCCTCTCTCCGTGGCGCAGCGATCGCTTGCGCGAACGATCACAACTCCCTGAGCGAGCGGGCTGGTCTCATTCAGCGACCGGTCGATCGTCGGCCGATTCACGCCCAACGCGCCCCCGACCGGGGTGCCGATTTCAGTCCCAACACCCTGGAAAACAGAACTTCGGTCCGATTTCGCGGCAGAGTGACGCTAAATTAAAGGCAGCGCCAAGCCCTATTCCACCTGCCTCGCCGCAACGTGATGCGAAGTAAACCCCATTTTTCGGGCTCAATTTCGCCTCGGCCGTGCTGCCAGCCGGGCCTGTGAAAAGCAGCAACGGGCACCCAGAGTGGCCGCTACCCCAAGCCCCTTTTCCGAGAGGCACGAGAGCTTTGGCACACGGTTGCGCGCCGGTTCTCTCGAATGCGTCCACGCCGTTGGTGGGCGTTGCAAATGTTTTACGGCCGCAGCCGTTTTCTGCGGGTGGTTGGATTCGATGGTCGCATCCGGATTCTGCGCAGGGCTCCCCTCCTGGGACAAGAGGGGAAGGCTGCTTGTGTGCGTGCCCCGTGAGGGGCCGGGCCCAGTCCCGAAGCAATGCGGCTCTCGGGATGTGTCCC
>JAYWAQ010000242.1:0-2051 GCA_043782305.1 Burkholderiales bacterium | reverse complement strand
CGGGCGGCGTCTTCTTTTACGCGACCAGCCGCGCCGATCAAGATGCGCTGGACGCGACCGCCAATTGGTGGCGCACTGGCCAGAGCTTTAAGAGCGGTGGCTACGTTCCCGTCTGCCGTCTGTACGGTAGCGCTTCACCCGGCCCGAACACCCATTTCTACAGCGCAGACGCAACCGAATGCAAAAGCCTGCAAACCAATCCGGCGCTGCACTACGAGGGCACACCGTTTCGCGCGAGCCGTCTCATTCCCGGCACATCCGCGAGCGCCTCGGCTTCGTGCCCTGTTGGAACGATTCCGCTGTACCGTGGGTTCAATAACTCCCCTAGTGCCGGATATGACCCGAATCATCGCTACGTGACTAACCGTAATCTTTTGACAAAAATGTCGCCGGGTCTTGGTTGGGTTGATGAGGGTGCCGTGATGTGCGTACCCGAGTGACGCGGTCGTGGCTGTTGAGCGCTTACCCTGACTGATGCGCGCTTTTTTGTCGGCAAGCAGCGGCTCGTTTATCGGTTTCCCCCAAGTGCTATTTCACTAACCAAAACCGGTGACTAATAGTTTTGTGTCAAACAGACTGTAGCTCTCGTGACACACGATCATCGAAGGGCGTGTCTTGATGCACAGCAGGAGGTTCCGACGGAATGTTTGCTTGAGCAAATAAACGTTCTCAAGGGTTTTGCTGGCAAGGTGCGAACGACTGCTTTCGCCCTGCCTAGCAGTCAAAAGGCGAACGTCGAAAAATGGCCGTTGGCGGTCCCTGCAATAGCTGTCCGCGCGCATTCGATTCGCTATGCCCCGGCCCACTTTATTAGCTCCCGACCCACTGTATTAATAACTACACCGATGCGCTGAGGCATTGCGCGAGCTGGATAAGAAAACTAATCACGGGCCCAGACCAAGGATTAACGACCATTTTCGTGAAATTAGCCGGTACGATGGGGGCAACCCTGAACGATACGCGACGCTCGATCAGGACTGCCTTCTCGTGAACCCAAAATCATTATCTAAATCTCCGCCCTGAACCGCGGAGTTTCTCAGGAATTCTTATGAGTGACGCAACTATCAGAAACCGCCCACGTGATCGCGATGCGGTCATGAACTCCCTGCGCGCGGGCGTCGTCCCCCGCTCAGGCCAGCATCTCATCCAGGTTGGTAGGGTGCGTGAACTCGAAACCTTGGTTTCTGATTTGGATCGAATCAGCGATGGCGCTTCAACGTTTCGCATTGTGATTGGAGAGTGCGGCGCCGGCAAAACGTTCTTTCTGAACCTAGTGCGCGGAGTCGCCCTCGAGAACAAGATGGTCGTGGCGAGCGCCGAATTGAGTACTGATCGCCGGTTCCATGCGAGCAACGGCCACGCACGCTCGCTCTACGCCGAGCTGATGAGAAGCCTATCGACGCGGAGCAAGTCCGGCGGTGGCGCGATGGTAGCCATCGTCGAACAATTTGCCAGTGTCTGCCGCGATCAGGTAACAGAAGAGGGAGGTACGACAGAGGCGATTGTTCGTACCAAGCTCGCCCCGCTGACTGACATGGTAAATGGTCACGACTTCGCCGCTGTGGTCACGGCGTATGTGCGCGGTGCCGAAACGCACAACGCTGTTTTACAAGCGAACGCCATCAAATGGATGCGCGGCGAATTCACTACCAAGAACGAGGCGAACGCCGCGCTGGGTGTCCGCAGCATCATCGACGACGCGGCCGTCTATGACCAGCTCAAGCTGTTTGCACGCTTTGTCAGGCTTGGAGGCTACGGCGGTCTCGTCGTGCAGCTTGATGAGTTGGAGAACCTGTGCAAACTCACCGACCCGCAGGCCCGTTCGGCGAACTACGGGACGATATTGCGCATACTGAACGACGCGCTGCAGGGGGCAGAAGTGGGGCTAGGTGTGCTGCTGGGTGGCACTCCAGAATTTCTACTAGACACCCGCCGGGGACTATGCAGCGATCAGGCCCTGCAGAGCCGCCTCGCGCCCAATGAGTTCGCCAGAGACGAGTTGGCAGATTTCACTGGTCCGGTTGTTCGGCTCGCCCGGTTAACGCCAGAAG
>JAYWAQ010000241.1:0-2052 GCA_043782305.1 Burkholderiales bacterium | reverse complement strand
GAATTCGCGCCGCACGTGTGGCCGGTTTGTGCTTCGCCTGTGCGGCGAGCAGTGCGCAGAGCTGGGCGCGCAGCTCGGTGTTGTTCGCCGGAGCAGTCAAGGCAATTGGCGCGTTTGCCAGCGCAGCGACCTCGGCAAGCAAATTCTTATACAGCGCGGCCCAACTGACCGATTCGGTCACTGCACTGGCCGCCGTGCGTGCGATGTCGGATATGCGTCGCTGCACCATGAGGAGCAGCGGATCGGTGGCGCTCAACAAGCAGTAGCGCAAGAAGCACGCGACCTCGACTGTGCGGCTTGGCTCTTTGATCCGCGCACCGATGGACGGCGAACGGCCCGCCAGTCGCCGCGCAAAACGCGCAAGCGTCCAGTCCGAGACATCGCGCAAGTGCTTCTGGACCTCCAGCGCGTGGAGCGCTTCGATGCGCTCGAAGAGCTCCGTAATCTGTCGCGCGGAATGCTTGGCGGGGGCAGCCCACAACCAGTTTTGCGTGGTTTGGCCATCACTGCGCGTCGTGGTGAGAGCGGCGCGCCAGCGATCAAGCTGAGCGTTCGGTACGGCCTCTGAAATAGATTTGTTCGTTGCGCTCTCAAATGCAACTAGCGCCGCGGTGACGATTGCGCGAAGTGCTCGGGTATGCGGGAGAAGAAGCTTTTGTCGATACAACCAGGTGCGAGCAAATACGAGCAGCTGATCGCTGTCGCCCGAGCGTTGCACTTCGTCACGCAGTGCTCGCACCAGGGCGCGACGTTGATGTTCACGCATCCGCCCGACACCGAGGTAGTTGCAGGCCATCTGCTGGTGTTCGAGCAATGTGCGGCCTCGGCGGTACATCGCCTTGAGCGAGGCGATCTCGGGATTCGGGACGCCGAGCTCGACCCCGAGATGCTGCCACAGGCGCGCCGGGACGATGCGCTTGGCATCAAGCAGTTGTCCGCTCAGACGAATGAAACCGATGTGCAGCGCGAGCCCTAATTGATGAGCATCCGTACGACGTGTCTCGATCAGTCGGCGCTCGTCGGCACCGAATGTGAAAAAAGCCTGTAGCTCGAACTCGCTCAAATCGCGCGGCAAGGCGCGAATACCCAGAAAACTGCTCTGCCAGCCTTGCATCGTTTGCTCCCCGTTGTGAGCGGCGAACAATAACTGGAAATTGCGAACAGGAAACCGCTACGAATCAAGCACTTAGCCAAGCACCCCCACGCCAGTGCTCAGTCTCCTACCGTCACTTTTTGCACTGAAAACAAGAGAACCTCGTCAACGAGCATTTCCACCACGGCACCCCGAGGCGTTGCGAGTGTTGAATCTGTTGCATGGCAGGCGTTCACGAAAATCGTGCCGGAGAGGGTCAGTGCGGCAAACCAGTCAAGGTATTTCATCGAAACTGAGTTCTGTGTGGGCAATAGGGGATACGGGGTGCCCCGATGCGCGCAGCAAAGCGCGTGGAGGGAATTCATGCCATTCGCCGAGGCGATGGTTTTGCGCGTGAGAGGCACGCGCGGGCCGGTAAAAGGTATGAACCGTAGTTCCTGAACGACAAGGTAGCAGACTCGTTTAGTAATGCAAGCCTTTTGCCGCACAAAATTTAAACACAGGTCTGGGCCTGTGATTAACCGACGTGGCGCGCCATTTGCGAGGTAGTTTTGTTCGTCGACGGCGGAGTTCTTTTCACGAATCATTCACTCGCATACTACTCGTCAGCGTGTTTGTCATCGGTGTTCGACACACTGCAAGTGCGTCGTATTTTCGATCATGGTCGCACGATTTTTTTCGGCGCTGACCGGGCGTCCTGCGCTTGACAAAAACAAAAGCTTTCGCTCGCGAATGACAAACGCACGGCGCTGCGTCTTCAATTGATCTCCAGGTCATCAACGCTTTCATTTGACAGCGCAATATCCCGTGCTAGCGTGGTTTCACCCCTTCGAGTAATGAAACGAAAGCTACGCCAAACATGAACGCCATCATCCCGGTCAACCCATTGTCGCCTTGCGATTCCCCTGCTGCGTTCGCTACGCCCTCGGCATCTGCGCCAGATCTCTGGTCACGCATCG
>JAYWAQ010000240.1:0-2052 GCA_043782305.1 Burkholderiales bacterium | reverse complement strand
GGTCATCAGCATCGACACGGGTGCAGCACATCTAGCCGCCGCGCTAGGCGCAAAAACATGGGTTTTACTGCGCCATGCAGGCGACTGGCGCTACGGTGTCACAGGCGACACCTGCGCATGGTCACCGACGATGCGGCTTTTCAGGCAGGACAGGTCGCGTCAATGGGAGCCCGTGTTCGCGCAAGTCGCGAACGCGCTTCGCTTCTCTGGGCTACTGGAACCGTAAATAGCGCCCCACCCGCATCTCCAGCATCTTGATTAATTCCGGCTGCATGAATTCGTACTCATCAGGGATATCAAGACAAACAACTCGCTTACCGTTGAGATGAGTCTTGAAGCGCGCAGACAACTTGTTCTTGTGCGCCTTCTCCATCACAAAAATGATGTCAGCCCATTCAATCTGCTCGGGCGAAAGATGCACAGTTGCGTCAATGCCCAATCCGGCTGAATCCGTTTCAATGCCTGGCCACGAACTGAAAACCTGTTCAGCCGTTGGGCTGCGCAACCGATTTTGTGAGCAGATGAAAAGGGCGTTGTGAGGCAAGGTCGCTAGACGTTAAACAAGAAATTCAAAACATCCCCATCATGCACGACGTATTCCTTGCCCTCTGCGCGCATTTTGCCGTGTTCCTTGGCGCCGTGTTCGCCTTTGAACTGGATGAAATCTGCGAAAGCAATGGTTTGCGCGCGGATGAAGCCTTTTTCGAAATCGGTGTGAATCGCGGCGGCGGCGCGTGGGGCGGTGTCGCCTTTGTGGATGGTCCAGGCGCGCACTTCTTTGACGCCTGCTGTGAAGTAGGTCTGTAAGCCGAGCAGGTTGTAGCCCGCGCGGATCACGCGGTTGAGGCCCGGCTCGTCAAGGCCGAGATCCTTCAAAAATTCCATCTTGTCGGCGTCATCCATGTCGCCGATTTCGGCTTCCATATTGGCGCATACGGCCACGACGGGCGCGTGCTCTTTAGCAGCGTAGGCGAGCACCGCCTGATAATGCGCGTTGTGCGCCAGATCGTTGGCGTCGGCGACGTTGGCCACGTACATGGTCGGCTTTGATGTGATGAGGGAGAGCTGTTTCACCAGCGCCTTTTCTTCCTCATCCAGCGCCAACGAACGCACGGCGAGACCCTGATCCAGCACCTTCTGGCATTTTTCGAGCAGTGGCAACATCTTCGCAGCTTCTTTATCACCGCCCGTGGAGCGCGACAATTTGGTGAAGCGATGCACGGCTTTTTCAACGCTGGCGAGATCAGCAAGCGCGAGTTCGGTGTTGATGACTTCGATGTCGTCAATCGGGGAGATTTTTCCGGCAACGTGAATCACGTTGTCGTCCTCGAAGCAGCGCACGACGTGCGCCGTGGCATCGCATTCGCGGATGTTGGCGAGGAACTGGTTGCCGAGGCCTTCGCCTTTGGACGCGCCCTTGACCAGACCGGCGATGTCGACGAACTCAACCGACGCCGGAACGATACGTTGCGGATTGACGATTTCGGCGAGTGCCGCAAGGCGCGCATCGGGGACTTCAACGATGCCGACGTTAGGCTCAATCGTGCAGAACGGGTAGTTCTCAGCAGCGATACCCGCCTTGGTGAGCGCGTTGAAAAGCGTGGATTTGCCGACGTTCGGAAGACCGACGATGCCGCATTGAACTGCCATGATGGGGACCGGTATTGTTTGAATTAACCGGTAATTATCTCTGACCAGTCAGATCACGCGTACCCGGATCACGTGTTGCACCGCTGCGATAGCCTCAACTACCCCCGCGGATGGTGCCGATTCAACATCAATGATGTTGAACGCAAGCTCGCCACGGCTCTTGTTGATCATGTCGATGACGTTGACCTTGTGGTCGGCCAGTACCGAGAGCACGTGCCCCAACACGCCGGATACGTTGTCGTTGGAAAAAGTGATGCGTGAGGTACCGGTAGCGCGGCCCATGCTGATGCTGGGCATGTTCACGGAGTTGTGGATATTGCCGTCTTCCAGATAGTCCATGAGCTGGTTCGCGGCCATCACAGCGCAGTTTTCTTCCGACTCCTCGGTGCTCGCGCCGATGTG
>JAYWAQ010000239.1:0-2054 GCA_043782305.1 Burkholderiales bacterium | reverse complement strand
TTTGCCACATGAGGAAGACCCCGTGCGGTCACTGGTTCCGTTGCGGGCGTTTCTGAACGGCACCGCCAAAGATTAATTTGTGCTGCGCGTGTCGTCTCCACGAGCTCCACGCATTTTTGCCAATAGCGATCCAATTCACTGCGACTGACCGACGGCCTCGATAACTGGGTTCGGCGATCCGACAGCAGGAACGAGAGGCTGAACCACAAGCGGCGGCGTCATTGCGACCACCTTGGCGGGCGCTATCCGCGGGCTCAAATCGGTAAGCGTCATCAAAATGTCTGCATACCAGGCGCAATTGAGCCCGAGCGCTTCATCAAGTTTCAAATCCCGCGTGCCGACGTCAAGTCGCGCTGAGTGCACGCCCAACAATTTCCATGGCAGCGCGTCGGCACCGTTTATAGGATTTGCATCGCGCATGACCACGGGCGCGCCGCTGGTGCCGCGATGGGTGCGAGCATCGGTGAGGAAGTATCCCTGACCCTGAAAGCGCAAACCGAATGACGACGCAACGACAGCATGCCGGGCGACGGGCATGTGGTGCAAGGTGTCGTGAAAGCCAAGCGGAAAACCAATCACCAGCAACGAGGCACCGATTTCAACTGCGTCATTGGCGCCGAGCAAATGTTCCGGTGTGAATGCGCGGAAAACTGCGGTGGACGGCAGGGCCGCGTGCTCAATCTCTATCACAGCGACGTCGATCTCGCCAGAGGTGTCCTGACCCTGACGCCAGAGGCTCTTGCCATCACGATATAGCGGCATTGAGAAGCCGATGGACTTGGCCATATTGTCCGGATCAATATGGATCTCGATTTCGATACGATCCGGAAAATGCTTACTGGGCTCGTCGATCATCACGTGGCGACTGGTCACCAGAAACATACGATCGTCACGCTGGAAGAAAAAGCCACTTGCGTTGGTGAGCGACTTTTGCAGATCAAACGTGCCGACACGGGCGGTGGCGAGGAGTACGGTGTCAATCATCGGTGAAGTGCTTTTTGTGCAGGTTAGTGATTTGAAATAAAAAATGCGAACCGGAAGAGGCGCGGCGCTGACGAGGCAACCGATACTCATGCGATTCGCATTTTGCGCTAACCGCGTTTCAACGCAACCAGAGTTGCCGCGAAGCGCTTGGTCTGTATACGTTCGCTACTAACCGCGGGGCTCGCCATTCAAATTTACGGCAATCGTGCGCCCCGGTGGGGAGCTCATCTGAACCCTGTGCTCGACGCCGCGATAGTTGTAAGTCACGTCCCAATACGCCGGTGTGGTGCTCGCCGTCGTTTCGCAGCGGCGCAGATTGCGGTCATACGTGTACCCGCCGCCCTGATTGTTACCAATTGCAGCACCAGCGACCGCACCGCCTGCCGTCGCTATGTCACGGCCACGTCCGCCGCCTACCTGATGTCCAAGCACGCCGCCGAGAATGCCACCGATGATTGCCCCGCCGATGTTGGGATCGCTATTGACCTGTTGACGTTCAACCCAGCAACGCTGTTCTGGTGGGCCGACCACAGCACGAACGGAGGTGACCAATGCGTCGGTTACACGCTCATTCGGTCGGCGATAGTATTCGTAAGTCGGCGCCGCTAGCGGTTCCGGTGCTTCGTTGGCGTAAGTGTTCTGTAGGTTAACTCGGCGTACGGACGAGATGCGATTACTCATCCCCAGGCCGTTCAGCGAGTCATAGCTGCCGCGACGCAATACAACACAGCTACCGCCAAAATTTTCGTCGTCGCAAACTTCCCAGCGACCGTTAGTAACTACAACAGAAGCCGCGAGATCATTGAAGCCGACACGTTGAAAGTTGTTGACCTGACCGTTAGCGGTGAAAGTGCGACCACGGAAGCCTTCACCTTCGTAGAAAGTGATCTGCGCGGCGGCCTGCGTGGCGAGCAGCAAAGATGATGCAGCAAGTACAGTTTTAAGTTTCAAATTCATTTGTTGTCCTAGTCTCAGTGTGGCGATCCTCCCGAGTAAGTTCGTGGAAAATCACCGTTTGACAAGCGGAAAAGTTGTGCTGTCCGCTGCGCTTTGCAACATACTCTGGTGCA
>JAYWAQ010000238.1:0-2055 GCA_043782305.1 Burkholderiales bacterium | reverse complement strand
TTGGGTCATCTGTTTGAGTGTCGCGTTGCTTGCGGGCTGCGGCACGCGCTACGCGACGATGACCAATCCGCGCGGCGATGAGGTGATGCTGCTCGGCTACGACCCTGTTGCATATTTCACCGAAGGCAAGCCGACCCGCGGCAAGCGCGACATCACGTCCACGTTGCCGGGGCGAACCTATTACTTCGTTACGAACGAGCACAAGGCCCTGTTCGACGCCGACCCGAGGCGCTACGAGCCACAGTACGGCGGCTTCTGCTCGAACGGCGCGCCGTATCGCATCAAGCTCGGCAGCGATCCGACCGAGTTCGTGATCTACAACCAGAGGCTGTTTATTTTTGGCGATATTCTGGGCCGCGAAATGTGGCTATTGCATCGTGATGAGAACATCGCTCATGCTGATCGCGAATGGCCTGCCATTGCCGACACTGGTTGGCGATGGGCGTCGATTTCGGCGTTCGCGAACAAAGTGCCGTGGTATCGCACGGGCAGCGAATTGCACGGTGAATACGAGCGCCGGAACCCGGGCAAAAAGCTGAGTTTTGATACCGGCGGCATGTTCACTAATCTTTTCGTCAAAAGCCCCGGCTGGCGGGCGGCGGAAGGGTTTGGACAACCCGTATTGGGTACTCCGGATTAGTTTTTAGCTTTCACGCTAAACCAATGCTTCATTTGGTCTGAAAGCAATAAATAGCATAAGTCGACTTCGCGAATAAATGCCGCCAAGCCCCGATGAAGTAAGGGCTACAGTGAAAAGCTGATCGGAAACTCTGCTTCCTATTTTTCTCGATAAACGATTCGTTCATCGAGCGCATAGAGCACGCACCTTGCGCCCGTGGTCGTTCCGCCACCTTTCGCCCTGCAGCGGGACAGCGCAACCTCCGGTGCTAGCGCATCGTTCGCGCTCCAGGCCCAGTTCAAGCCATTGGCGGACACCGCAAACGCCCGTGGGAGCGCGGCGTTTTTGAATTGGTCAAAGTCCCGCCGCGCGAGGCGGTTACGAACGGGCAAACGATCGGTTTGTGACAACGTTGAGTAGTCTGTCGTCGGATATTTTTGTTCAAGAAATTTATACGGCATGCTCAAAGCATCCGGGCTGGAATACGTCGCATTCGTGGTTACGATTCCCTGCGCCAGCGCGTGAGTCGCGATCTTTTCGCACTGCTGCGGACGCGCTGATTCCGTGCCCTGGCAGAGCATGGTCGGCTGTGTAAATCGCTGGGCGACGGCGTCTGGATAAAAACGTACGTCACCCGCGCGCCGCTCGATGCTGATCCAGCGTTGCAGCAGTTTTTGATCCACTTTTCCGTCGGTGAATTTCGTGGTCCAGCCAACGAGATCATCCTTTTTCACCGCAGCAGGATTTAATTTTCCAAAGTCATATTGTCCGTGAAACCCAACGTAGGTAAGGCTCGCCGGGTAGTCGTCGGAAAACATGCGTATCTTTCCGCCAAGAAAAAGGCGCGAACAGGCGGACACGCAAAAACCGGATACGGCAGTCGTCACGCCCTTTTCACGAAACAACTCGCCCAGCCGGTAGCCAGTCCAGCTATTTCCGCCCATCGAATTGCGCAGCACGACGTGGGTGATGGCGGGGTTCGCTTTGAACGCATCTTTCACCCGATCCAGATCGCGTGCGACGACCTCGCCGGAGAGCACCATCGCGTTCGATGCAATCTTCAAATCCATCGCAAACAACGCCGCAGAAAACGTTGCCAGAACCGCAGAAGTTATGAGCTGAAAAAAGGACAATTTATTTACAGAAAACGCTAGTCAAATGATCCGGGTGAGCGTATCACCGAAGCGCGTGCAACGAGGCTCATCAGCATGATCTGAGCATGATCTGAAATGCTCGCCGTGTCATCGGGTTAACGATGATAAAAACGATTCATGAGAGCGCTTTCGAACATGTTGCTTGAAACGAAGGCAGCGCCCGCAGCGGTTGAGCGAGTGTTTGCACGGAGTGGTGCTGCGATTGATGCTTTGGCGCGTGTGTTAATTGATGCGAAGGTGCGCGCAGCGGTCACGGTTGCGCGCGGCAGCTCGGATCACGCC
>JAYWAQ010000237.1:0-2057 GCA_043782305.1 Burkholderiales bacterium | reverse complement strand
CGCTCCTACAGAGCACCTGACGCATCTTGCGCACCTTCACGCCTTGCGTAATGGCGACATCACCGCGTGGCAAAACACATGGCAAGCGCGCTCATCCGAAATTCTGTCTGCCAACACAATCACCCTCGGAGATAGTCGTCCGCGCCTTCGGCTGACCGCCAAGCGCCCCAGCATCGCGTCGCGCCTACTCTCTCAATTCAAGCGCAAAGCAACGCTCGCCGAAGTGCTCTCCAGGTTGCAGCAATCACGATGAGTACCCCGGTAGCTGTCGCATTGCACCGTCGAACCTTCAGCGATTCGACAGCGAAGACATTAGAGGCCAGCGGCTTCTCGCCCCTCTTCTCGCGCCTCTACGCTGCGCGCGGAATCGCGCAGGCTGCGGACATGGAATGGAAGCTCTCACAACTGCCCTCACCTGCATCGCTCAAAGGCATTGATTCCGTTTGCGAACGACTCATTCAAGCCATCGAAAAACGTGAACGCATCCTGATCGTCGCTGACTACGACGCTGACGGCGCAACGGCCTGTGCGGTCGGCCTGCGCGGCTTGCGGGCAATGGGTGCTGAGGTCAGCTACATCGTGCCGAACCGCTTTGAATTTGGTTACGGTTTGACGCCAGAAATCGTAGCGCTCGCAGCGAAAGAATCACCCAAAGTCATCGTCACGGTTGACAACGGAATCGCCAGCGTAGACGGCGTCGCGGCAGCGCGTGCGCTTGGAATCGACGTAGTGGTGACCGATCATCACCTGCCTGGCGATACGTTGCCCGACACACCCACCATCGTCAACCCCAACCAGCCCGGTTGCCCGTTTCCCAGTAAAGCAATCGCCGGCGTCGGCGTGATGTTTTACGTATTGCTCGCGTTGCGCACGAAGCTGCGCGAGCGCGGTGTGTACACGCCAGAGACTCAGCCCGACCTCAATCGCTTGCTCGATCTCGTTGCGCTGGGTACCGTGGCCGACGTGGTGCCGCTTGATGGTGTAAATCGTCGACTCGTGGAGGCCGGTCTGCGCCGCATGCGCGAAGGTCGCGCGAACGTCGGCATCCTTGCGTTGTTTGAAATCTCGAAGCGCGACATGAGCAAAGCAACGGCGTACGAACTCGGTTTTATGCTCGGGCCGCGCATCAACGCTGCGGGTCGGCTCGAAGATATTTCGCTTGGCATTGAGTGCCTGACCACGGACGATCCCGCGCGCGCCGCCGAGATCGCAGCTGAACTCGATCAACTCAATCGCGAGCGCAAGAGCATCGAAGCGGGCATGCGTGAAGAAGCCGATCAACTCATCACCGCCACGATCACACCCGAACAAAAAAGCATCGTGGTCACCGATTCGACGTGGCATCAGGGCGTCGTCGGCATCGTCGCCGGTCGTTTGCGCGAGGCTCATCATCGTCCGACGATTGTGTTTGCACCGGGTGATGATGGCGAACTGAAAGGCTCCGGTCGCTCGATTCCTGGCTTTCATTTACGTGATGCGCTGGATCTGGTTTCCAAGCGCAGACCCGAGCTGATGCGCAAATTTGGCGGTCACGCGATGGCTGCGGGCCTCACCATTGCCGAGGTCAATTTTGCGCCGTTCGCGCGCGAGTTTGAGCGTGTCGCGAGCGAACTGCTAACGCCCGATCAGCTTGAACAACGCGTTGAAAGTGACGGCAGTTTCTCGCTCACAGAATTTGATTTCGAAACGGCGCATGCGCTGCATCAACACGTATGGGGCCAAGCGTTTCCGGCACCGATGTTCGATGACGAATTCACGGTGATCGATTCGCGCATCGTCGCGCTCAAGCACACCAAACTGCGACTCAAGCGCGAGGGTCGCATCTTCGACGCGATTCGTTTCGGCTGCACCGATGTGCCGCCGCAACCGATGCGCGCAGCGTACAAAGTTTCGCTCTCGGAATATCAGGGCAATCAGCGACTGGAGCTGATCATCGAGCGCTGGTGGCCGGTGACCGCTACTGTAGTTTAGCTACACGCTCTGCAGCAACCACAGCCTCAATCACGTCAGCCAACACCACAGGTCGCGGCTGATCGTCAATCTCGACGACCACGAGA